>JAFPLH010000002.1 GCA_017402845.1 Clostridia bacterium | reverse complement strand
TCAGATGTGCCGTAGATTTAGTCGGCAGACGGCACTTTAAAATCGCCGGCATACTGACGTATGTCAAGATTTTTTGTGCAATATGACGGCTGAAGATACGGTGCAGATGGACGGCGTGAGGTTTTTAGAGGTGCCCTAAAGCAGGTGTATATTAATGAAAGAGTTAAAAATAAATGTAAAGTCGGTATCAGGGAAAAAGAGCAAAATTACAACAAGAACAATGCTGTTTGACGAAAATATAACAACTGTCGGCGGATTGATAACGGCGGCGGTTAAAACAACGGTCAACGAGTACAACGAAAGACGAGAGTCGTCAGACTTAATAACAGTACTCACCCCCGAACTGATAGAGGATAAAGCTCAGTCCGGCAAGGTGTCTTTTAATGTAAACTACGGAGAAAGCTCCCCGAATCTGAAAACGGCAGTAAATAACGCACTTGAAGCGTTTACAGACGGAATTGTCGTAATATTTGCAGATGAACACAAGCTCGACTCACTTGACGAGGCTGTATTTATTAATAAAATAGAAAGCTTAACTTTTGTAAAGCTTACTATGCTTGCAGGGAGAATGTGGTAAAGGAGTTGATCTACTATGTATTATAGCTATGATTACATAAAGGAATACAACGAAAAATTCGCACAGGAGCACAGCAAAGAGATAAAGCGTCTTTCAAAGGACGAACAGAAAGCGCTGAATTTTGTAATGTACGGTGCAGACGATAGGTTTGACAGAGACTCAAAATATTATGTTGAGATAAAAAATCAGCATATAGATGTACTTTCTGATTTTGTAAATCGTGAGTACGGCAAAGTTGTTGATATTCTTGTGCCTGCGGAATTTACAGCAGACTTTTATAATGCTTGTGACAATATGGTGCGGTATCAGTACGGGCGTTCTTATATGCGGAGAAGTTACCGCAGCAAAGAAGTATTTCCTCATGCTCAAAGAGTGTTCGAGCTTATGAACTGCTATTATATTTCAGGAATGTTAGAGTTGAAGATCGGCAGCTTAAAGCCGCTTGTTTGTGATGAGTGGGAAAATGATATCAAACGCTTAGTATTTCGCAGCCTGCATATGACCGATGTTTTTTTAGCCGAACGAATCAATTCAGGCGATACAGAGGTTATCGGTTTGCTTAAATATATGATAACAAGCGAAAACAACACAAATGTGTTGTCGTATTTTGATATTCGTACTATTATAAAATCTGATAATGAAGAACTGCATAAGCTTCTTTGTGGTCTGCTTGTTGCTGCTCGTTTGCAGGAGGGACTGCGTCAGGCAATTTGCGAGAATGCCGACTGCGGCACAGAAAAAGCTTTTATAATGATACTGCATACTATTAAAAATAATGATCTTATTCGCTTTCCTGCTGTTAAGCGTGCTATTGCTACATGGTGCGGTATTTGTTGGGAGGGTGATCCCGATCGTGCGACTGAAAAAATACTTGATGATATGCTTTATTCACTTGAAAGCCGTGAAAACTGTCTGGAGCTTATAAATACAACAGACGCAGTACATATATACTGCGGATTGTGGGGACTCAGCTTCTGCGATATGTCAGACGCTGTTGACGTTATATATTCGCTTATTGGTAAAGATGGCAAACACAGCTTCAGTGCAAATGAAATACAGCTTTTGGTGATAGGCTATTTTATGCAGAGTGTTGAACTAAAGAAGGTCACATATAATATCACCTCTGCCGTAATGGAGTCAAATGCGCTTGATTATAAAGTGTTTGCTGTGTACTACCCGATGTATGCGTATTATAACTATAACACAAGACGATCTTTCTGCCGAATGGACAGTTACGCAGAGCAGATATTTAAAGATAAAGCAGCGGCAAAAAAGCATTATGACATTATGCTGAATTTATTCAATTCAATGGATAAAAAGAAGATAACGTTCGCTCCGCTTTTGTTCCCTTGGTTTTCGGGAGAGATATCAAAAAGCCGCATTTTACAATGTATGCTCGGTGCAGCAATCGCTTTAAATGACGAACAAAAGCTTGAGTACCTCGGAAAGCATATTACAGACTTTGACGCAGCGTGCAGGGTTGATGTTATCAATGTTATAGGTTCAATGCTTGAAATGACAGGCGGCGGGAATCAAGCGTTAAGAGATATTATAATTTCAGCAGTTGCAGATAAAGAAACCTATACACGCAATACGGCAGTAAAAGCTCTTAAAGATCAAACACTCACAGATGACGAGTATAAAGTTATCGAAGGCTTTGCAAAATACAAAACAGCCGATATTCGCAGCGGTGTTCTTGAATTGCTGAAAAAGCGTGATTCAAAAAACCTTGAAGCTTCTGTTATCAGAATGATTTCGTCAAAGGAAGAAAACGTTCGCTTGGCAGCGCTTGATTTGTTGATGTACGCAAGAAGTGAGTACAAAAACGAAGATTTTTCAAAAGCAGTAACGGCTGTCGGGTTGGTAGAACAGCCTACCGAACGTGAAAGAATTCTTATAAATGAGATAACAGGCAAAGAAGATACAATAGAGCTTTCTGAGGAGAACGGATACGGACTTTACGATACAAATACAACTATCACTCTTGCGGATTTCAAACCGAATATAAAGCTTGTAAGAGATTTCTTCTCCGTACCGCACAAAGAGCTTGTAAAAATGGAGCAAGACCTGATGAAGCTCATTGAAGAAAATGCAAACCTTGAATATACAAGTTACAGCGGCGAAGAAAGACTTTTAGGTAATTTTGGCAGTCTGCCGTATAAATGGTCATCGGTAAGAGAGGAAAGGGAACGTCAGAAGCTGTGGGAGGTAATGCCTTTTCACGAGCTTTGGGCAAAATATTACCGTGAGTCGATAAAAACTCCGCAGCGGTTCTGGTCGCTGTATCTGTTTCATCATAAAGACGGCTTTCCTTATGAGCTGACAAGCAAGTCAAAAAAGATCTATGAAAAAACGCAAAAGGAAGTATTTGGAACAATAGCAGATTTCGATTATCATAAAGAGCTTGGTTCAAAAGATAAACGATTTCTTGAATACACTTTTGCTCAATTAAGGGGTTGTGTTTACGAATGTATTCTGAGCGAGTTTGAGCTTGAAATACCTCTCGATATTCTGCAAAACTGTGTGCTTTATTTTGCACGCTGTCTGACTATGGACGCGCATATCCTTATGCCGGATAATGATGCCAACAAGTCTTATTGGTACGTCCAGCCTATACGTTATTTAACCGAAATGATACCGCGTAAGATAATAAATATGCTGACAAACAATATAGACAAGGACTTTGATACTAATTTCCGCATTTTGCATGAGCTTTTGTTAAAGCAAAACGAGATAAGCAAAGAGCTTGAAAAAGGTAATTACCGCAGTAATGGACAAATGCCTATCGGTGTATATACATATCTTGCAGCATTTGAGAAGGGTATAATAACAAAAGATGATTTTTACAAGGTGATGTTTGAATATATAGAACTGCCTGATTCGATCAGTTCATTGAGTAAGGTCTGCTATCATACATTGTCGTATTATGATAAGCAAGATGTTAATAAATATCTTGCATTAGAAGGTAAAACCCTGACAGACAGCGGTACAGTACCTGAGGACAGCCGATTTTATAAAGATTCATCAGCTTTTTTATCAAGCATAACAGAACTTGTTTTGAATACAGAGCTTAAACGAGGCGACAGCGAAACAGTATTTTCTCCCGCAGTACCAAGTATCCGCAAGGTATTTGGTATAGATAGATTGATAGAAATACTAAAAGCACTCGGAAATGAAGCATTAAAAGCGAAAAGCTACTACTACGGCGGAGAATTATCGAAAAAAGAAAGTCTTGGACATTTGTTGTCTGTATGCTATCCTTTAGAGGGTGACAGCGCACAGCTTCTCACCAAAAAGGCAAAGCAGGCTAAAATATCAGATGAACGCCTGATAGAGGTTGCAATGTTTGCGCCGCAGCTTATGGATATTATCGGTGAGCATTTAAATATAGACGGCTTTAAAAGCGGCTGTTATTACTTTATGGCTCATACTGCCGATTATATCTCTGAACAGCGTTTTGCGATAATAGCAAAATATACACCGTTTACAAAAGAGGAGTTAAACGGCGGCTGTTTTGATTCAAAGTGGTTCAAAGAGGTTTACAGTCAGCTTGGCAGCAAGATATTTGATCGGCTGTATAAAAGCGCAAAATACATTTCAACGAGCAATATGCATACAAGAGCAAGAAAGTTTGCCGACGCAGCACTCGGAAAAATAGATATTATGTCTACCGAAGAAACTATCTCAGATAAACGCAATAAAGATCTGCTTTTATCGCTTGCTATAATACCGTCAAAAGAAAACTCTGATATTTTGCAGAGGTATGAGTATATTCAGAAGTTTTTGAAGCAAAGCAAGCAATTCGGCGCACAGCGCAGACAAAGCGAGGGCGAAGCCGTAAAATACGCACTAAAAAATCTTGCGGTAACGGCTGGTTACAGCGATGACACACGCTTAACGTTATCAATGGAAACAGAGCTTGTAAGACAAAACAGGCATTACTTTGAAAATACATTGATAGATGATTATAACGTCAGAATTTCAGTTGACAAAGAGGGCAAACCGTCGCTTATCGTTGAGAAAAACGGAAAAGCGCTTAAATCTGTACCGGCGTCGATCAAGAAAAACGAAGACTTCTTAGCTGTAAAGAAGTTTCAGGAGAAACTTAAACAGCAGTATAGCCGAGCTGTAAAAATGTTTGAGCTTGCTATGGAAGAACGCAGCGAGTTTACGCTTGCAGAGATAGTAAAGCTGCGTGAAAATCCTGTTACAGCGGCAATAACTGAAAGTCTTGTATTCGTGACCGCAGGTGAAAAGCTTATTGCAGGTTTTGTCGATAACAACGGATTGACCGACGAAAAAGGTATACACCATGCTTTGAATGAAAACACTCATATTCGCACCGCGCATCCGTATGATCTGTATAATATAGGTAACTGGTCAGGCTTCCGGAATGCAATATTGAAGAAAGGCTCAGAAGAAGGAAAGCTTCAGCCGTTCCGTCAGGTATTCAGAGAGCTTTATGTAAAGCTGCCCGAAGAAAACGAAAAAACAATGTCACGAATGTTTTCGGGATATCAGATACAGGCGCAGCGAACAGTCGGCGCACTCAAAACAAGGCGCTGGGTTGCAGATTATGAGGACGGCTTACAGAAAATATATTATGATGATAACGTAATAGCCACACTTTATGCAGCCGCAGATTGGTTCAGTCCTGCCGATATTGAAGCGCCAACGATCGAGGGCGTATGCTTCAGCGACAGAAAAACATATGCGCCGCTTAGTATCGACAAAGTTCCTGAGGTCATTTATTCCGAAGTAATGCGTGATGTTGATCTTGCGGTAAGCGTAGCCCACGCAGGGGGAGTTGATCCTGAAACGAGTCATTCTACTATTGAAATGCGTTCCGTTATCGCAGATTATAACATTAAGCTGTTCGGTATAAAGAATGCGTCTGTTGAAAAGAATCATATAATGATAGAGGGAAAATGGGGGAGATACTCAATTCATCTCGGCAGCGGCGTAATACATATGGCGGGTGGTCATCAGATAAATGTTGTCGCAGTTTCAAGCGGAAAAAAGAGTAAGATTTTCTTGCCGTTCCTTGATGAAGATCCCAAAACAGCAGAGATAATAACAAAGATGATCATGTTTGCAAATGACGATAAGATCAAAGATCCATTTATTATGCAGCAGATCAAAGGGTAAAAGATAATATACAGGTTACACAAAAATCGGGCAGATGTTAAATTCTGCTCGTTTTTTTGCAGTATAATAATAGTATCAGAAAAATTTTATGTGTTTTTTTGCTTTATATTGCACAGTACGTTTTTTTTTGTTATAATATAACAACAGTTATAATAAACCGGAAAGAAGAATTGATAAATGACAGATAAACAAATGCTTTTGCAGCTTCGCAAAGACGTTATGGAAAAAGAATTTTCACGTATGAACAGCTCACAGCGCAGTGCAGTTTTCTGCACAAATGGGCCTTTGCTTATACTTGCGGGTGCAGGTTCGGGAAAAACTACCGTGCTTGTAAACAGAATTGCAAATCTCATGGAGTTCGGTAATGCATACGAGTCCGACAACATTTCTTCTGATATTACAAATGACGATATAGAACAAATGAAGGACTATGTTTTGTATGACGTCGAGCTCAGCGCAGACATAAAGCAGCGCTTGGCAAATTACCCCGTCAGACCGTGGAATATATTGGCGATAACATTTACAAATAAAGCCGCCGCAGAACTCAAAGACAGAATTGCTGCTCGTGTTCCGAACGGTGGCCGTGATATATGGGCAGCAACATTTCATTCGACTTGTTCAAGAATATTAAGACGATACGCAGACAGATTAGGCTATGATAACAAGTTTACGGTATATGATTCTGATGACCAAAAGCGTCTTATCAAGGATTGTCAAAAGCAGTTAAATATTGACGATAAAATACTGTCGGTAAAAAGTATTATTTCTCAGATCTCAAAGGCGAAGGATTCTATGATCTCACCTAAGGAGTATACAGAAAATGCTATGAAGGAAAACGACGATAGAAAAGTTAGTATAGCAAAGGTGTATTCTCTTTATCAGGAACGCCTGATAAATTCACAGGCTATGGATTTTGATGATCTGTTGTATAATACTGTCGTACTCTTTGAAGAAAATCCCGACGTACTCGACTATTACAATGAAAAGTTTCGTTATATTATGGTTGACGAGTATCAAGACACGAATAAAGTTCAGTATAGGTTTATAAGTCTGCTTGCTCAGAAGTATAAGAATATTTGTGTTGTGGGCGACGACGATCAGAGTATATATAAATTCAGAGGCGCTACAATCACAAATATTTTGTCATTTGAGAAAACATATAAAGACGCAAAGGTAATAAGACTTGAACAGAATTACCGCAGCACAAAAAACATTCTGAATGCCGCAAACGGAGTAATAAGCCACAATAAAACACGAAAAGGAAAAACCTTGTGGACGCAGAATAACGAGGGAAAGAAGATCACAGTTTATACATCAGATACAGAGCGTGACGAGGCTGAATATATTGCCCAGACTATTATGGACGGAGTGGCAAAGGGCAGAAAATACAGTGATTATGCGGTACTCTACCGTATGAATGCGCAAAGCAACGCTATTGAACAAATGCTTGTTCGCAACGGTGTACCTCATAGGATAATCGGCGGTCACAGATTCTATGACCGAGAACATATCAAAGATATGACGGCTTATTTGCAGGTTATAAATAATCATGATGATAATATCAGACTCAGACGTATTATAAACAAGCCTAAAAGAGCAATAGGCGAAACGACAGTTGCAAAAGCCGCAGAAATAGCAGCCGCACAGGGTATAAGTATTTTTGAGGTAATAAGCCACGCAAACGAGTATGACGCACTAAGCAGATCAGCAGGAAAACTAATGGGTTTTGCCGCACTTATCAATAAGTTTTCACAGCTTGCAGAAGATGAAAGCGTATCATTAGGTGAGTTGTACAGCACAGTTATCGAAACGATCCAGTATAAGGATTTTCTGAAAAAAGAGAAAGAAGACCACGATCAGCGTTATGAAGATATCATGGAGTTAAAAACCAATATCGTTCAGTATGAAACGGATAACGACGAAGCAAGCCTTTACGGATTTTTGGAAGAAATATCTCTTATCTCCGATATAGATAATTACGACGAAAATTCCGATTGTGCCGTACTCATGACAATGCACAGCGCAAAGGGTCTTGAATTTCCAGTTGTATTTCTGCCCGGCTTTGAAGAAGGAATGTTCCCCGGTATACAGTCGATATACAACGACGAAGAAATGGAGGAGGAGCGACGTTTAGCATACGTGGCAATCACTCGCGCAAAAGAAGAACTTATCGTAATGAAAGCGAATTCGAGAATGATGTTCGGTTCGACAAAGTTCAACCCCCCTTCACGCTTTTTAAAGGAGATACCAAAAGAGCTTACAGAAGAAGTATTGCAGCCCTCGCTTGAAAGACGAGAGAAAGCAGCTGCACAGTTTTTGTCACCTTCTGCCGCAGTAGCTCGTGTAAAGGCAGACAACTCAGCGGCATATGTGCTGCCGGGCAGAAGCGCAAAAAAAGGCTCAAAATATACTGTCGGAGATATAGTAGAACACAAGGCATTTGGCAGAGGCATGGTTACAGAAACAAAGAGTATCGGTAATGATACATTAGTAGTGGTAGCTTTTGACAAAGTCGGAACAAAAAAGCTTATGGCAAACTATGCACCTATGATAAAAGCAGAATAGTTCAAAGGAGTTCTTATTTTTATGAATAGCAAAAGACTAAAACGAATGAAAAACAGCAGAAGCAAATGCGGTCTTGCACTTATGTGCGCTGTGCTTGCCGTTGTTTGCGGCTGCACGTCGCAAACAGTCCAGACAGAAGACACACCATCACAGCAGACAGCACAGGAAGATGATGACGGCGTAGAATTTGTTGTTAAAGGTACTACAACACCTCACCAAGAAAATAATAACGGTTCTGAGCAGTCGTCAGGTCAGAAAAACATAAGTGCTGAGGATACAGATGTTCCGCAGGACGGAACAGCTTCATTTAATATGTCAGTTGCAGGCGACTATATTATATATGATAGTATGTATAATTACGCATATGGGCTTAACGGCAGCGATACATATAACTTTAAGCCTATGGTCAGAAATTTAAGACAGTTTACCGAAAAGTGCGATATCAACTATTACAATCAAGAAACAGTTCTTGCCGGAGATGAGCTTCCTGTTTCAAGTTATCCTATGTTTGTAAGTCCTACCGAAGCAGGCGATGCTATGGTGAATATTGGGTATAATCTTGTATCAACGGCAACAAATCATTCTCTTGACGGCGGTGAAGACGGAGTTCTTGCACAATATGATTATTGGAAGAAGCAAAAAGACGTATTAATGACAGGAACATACAATAGTCAGCAGGCTCGTGACGAGGTTCGCATAAAGGAGTGCAACGGTATCAGATATACAATGCTTAGCTACACTTATGCGACAAACGGTATTCCGCTGCCTGAGGGAAAAGATTACCTGGTAAATGTCTGGCCAACTGATTTTGACATAAACGATCCTAAAAGCGATCAGGAATATATAAACTACAAAAAGCAGGTCAAAAAGGATATTGAAGCAGTAAGAGATAAGGTAGATTTCTTGATAGTAACTATGCACAGCGGCGTTGAATATGCAGTTGACGAGTCAGAATATCAGCGTGATACAGCAAAATTCCTTGCAGAAAACGGAGCAGATCTTGTTATAGGCACTCACCCCCATGTAATACAGCCGGCTGAATATATAGGAGATACTCTTGTATACTATTCTCTGGGCAATTTGCTTTGCGCACAGATGCAGGACGAATATTATAACAAGGTAACAAGTATTCTTGCAACCTTTACAGTAAATAAAGAAACAACTAACGGAGAAACAAAGATCACCTTTACTAATCTTCAGCATGAGCTTTTATACAGCTATTACAACCAAGGCACATGGGGCGAATACTGTGTAATACCGTTCAGCAACAAAGAGATCAAAGAGTTTATGCCCGAATATAAAGAGGTCTACGAAACTTATAAACAACAGTTTACAAAACGCGATCCGTCTTTGTATGTTGTGCCGTGTGCGACAGGCAATTAAGGCAGCACCGCTAATGACTGCCTTACGGCTTTGCGCCAAATCTGCTTGATCTTTTTCCGGTATAGTACACAAAAAATGCAAATCTCTCTTTCTTACGGATTTGTAATACGATCAGAATATATGGAGATGAGATTTTTATGGATAGTACAATAATAATAAGAGAAGAACGTATATCTGTTGAAGAATACATTGATTTTCTGAAAAGAACAGATTTAGGCTCACAGTATCCTAAAGAATGCTTTGAACAGCGAATAGCAAAGCTTGTAGAAAATGTCACAATTAGTCTTATTGCAAGAAACGAGCAGAATAAAGCAGTTGGTGTGCTTTTCGGATTGACCGATTTTGTATATTGGCTTTATATAACAGACTTGGGTGTTGATCGAGATTATGAAAGACAGGGTATAGGGAGACAGCTTGTAAAAACTGCACATGAGCTTGCAGGCGGAGAGAAGAATATAGCTGTATATCTGATCGCAAATGAGAACGCTATTCCTTTTTATGAGAAGCTTGGAATGAAAAAATCAGATGATGTGATGCAGTACAATCATATTGAATGGACTGATTTTACAGTACAATAACATTTATATTGCAAAAGCTATTAAAAAAATCACCTCACAAAGAAGTATAATTCTCTGTGAGGTTTATTTTTATAAACACTTGCACAATTTAAAGTGTGAATATTTGTTACTTTTGTCGATATATGCTTTTGAGCGAATATATTTCTTGACTTTAACGCCTTAAAGTGCTATAATATCATATCGGTGACACCGATTATATTTTTGCATTTTACGGTATATTTGTACAGATTTTTATAGCATTCAGCTTAAAAGCTTTTGTGCATTTTTGTAAAGAATGAGTTGTTTTTCCTCGTCTGAAATACCGTCTAAAGCCTTAAAGTGTTCGGCGTATGATCTCTGATCGTTCCACGGGCTGTCGGTGGCAAAAAGGATCTTTTCTGCACCGTGAGCTTTTATAACTCTGATAACGTCCTCGTCATCTGTATCGCACCAGCTTCCGAGAGAGGCGAAAGAACAGCTTATATCTATATAACAATTTGAACCTAACAGGTATTTTGCAACATCTTCTTTTGAGTAAATACCACCAAGATGAGCAAAAACGATAAACGGTTCTTTTGCACTCGACTCTTTGTTTACACGTTCAAGTACATTTCGTGCTTTTTCGGGCGGACAGTGCACCACGTCAAAGGCAGGATCAACTCCGGCATGTGTGACAACGGTAAGACCGATTTTCCCGCATAGTGTAAGAATTGTAATGTAGTGCTCGTCATCAATAAAAGTCCCTGTGTAATCGGGGTGTATTTTTACGCCCTTAAAACCGTTTTGCTTCAATTGCAGAAGCTTTTCTTCGGGGTTTTCGTCAAGCGGATGAATACCGCCGAAAGAGATCAAGTCGTCATACTTGTTGTTTATGTGCTGTGCGAAACGGTTTATTGTATCAAACTGTCCGGCACGAGTGGCAACGGGCAGAATGACCGACTTATCAATATCTGAATTTTTCATGCTTTCACGCAAAGATTCAAGTGTACCTTTAGTGTAGACCTTTACTCCGGGTGCGGAAGCCTTTAATTTTTCAATGGTTTTTTCGGCAATTTTGTCGGGGTATACGTGCGTGTGAAAATCTATTACCATATTATTTCATACCTTTCATTTATTTAGCAATAACAATGTGTGAATTACGCAATATAAAATATATCACAGATTGTTAATATAATATTTCCTGATTAGAAATATGATCAGAGGGGAGAAAAATATAATGGATATGTTAATCAAAGTCCTGTTCCTTGTTGTATTTTTTGCAATAATGATAGGCGTAGGCATTTACTGCCGCAAACAGGCGACAGATGTAAGCGGATTTGTTCTTGGAAACAGATCGGTAGGTCCATGGCTTACAGCGTTTGCGTTCGGAACGTCATACTTTTCGGCAGTAATATTTGTAGGTTATGCAGGTCAGTTCGGCTGGAGATTCGGTCTTGCGTCAACGTGGATCGGACTTGGCAATGCATTTATCGGCTCACTTCTTGCATGGAAGATCTTAGGCCGCAGAACAAGAGTAATGACACAGCATCTTGACACAGCTACAATGCCTGACTTCTTTTTCAAGAGATACAACTCAAAATCGCTGAAGATCACAGCGTCGTTCATTATCTTTTTATTTCTGATTCCGTACACAGCCTCACTTTATAACGGACTTTCCCGCTTGTTTGGAATGGCTTTCGGTATTCCTTATGTATATTGTGTTATCGGTATGGCTGTACTTACTTGCGTATATGTTGTACTCGGCGGATATATGGCAACCGCAATAAACGATTTTATTCAGGGTATCATCATGCTTGGCGGTATAGTTGCTGTAATTGCTTCTGTAATGAAGATCAACGGCGGACTTTCCGAAACGATAGCACTTTTGTCACAGCAAACAGCAGTATTGCCTTCGGGTACTGAGTTCAAGGGTGCATACACATCTTTCTTAGGTCCTGATATTTTCGGACTTATCGGTGTAGTACTCCTTACTTCTCTGGGCACATGGGGTTTACCGCAAATGGTACAGAAATTCTATGCGATAAAGTCTGAAAAGTCAATAAGCACAGGTACAATAGTATCAACATTTTTTGCAATAATCGTTGCAGGCGGCTGTTACTTTTTAGGCGGCTTCGGCAGATTGTTCGGAAAAATGAGCGCAGACGGAGTGAAGCCTGAGGGTGGTTACGACTCGGTTATACCGACAATGCTTGAAGGATTATCACCTGTAATTATTGGTATTGTTGTTATTCTGGTATTATCAGCGTCAATGAGTACTCTTTCAAGTCTTGTGCTTACTTCAAGCTCTGTACTTACAATTGACTTTATCGATCCTGTATTCTTTGACAAAAAGTCAATGGAAGAAAAGAAAAAGGTATTGTGCATGAGAATATTTATAGTATTCTTTATTGCAGTATCCGCAGTTATCGCCGTTGTACAGGCAAGATCTCCCGTACTCTTTATTTCTCAGATGATGGGCGTTTCGTGGGGTGCGCTTGCAGGTGCGTTCTTAGCTCCGTTTATGTACGGACTTTATATGAAAAGAGTTCCGAAAGCCGCAGTATGGGTAAACTACGTAATTGGCTTGGGAATTTCTATTGCTTCTTTTAATTGCAACCTTCATGGCGTAAAGTTTGAAAATCCCGTACTTGAATATTTCAAGTCACCTATTAACGCAGGTATGCTTGCAATGATCTTAGGTATAGTAATTACTCCGATAATCACGCTTATTGCTCCTGCAAAGGATACAGAGAGAACAGACAAGATATTTGAATGTTACAACAGAAAGGTAACTGTATCCTCCAAAAAATCTATTGCGGAAGATGAACCCGCAAAAGCAAAAGCTTCAAAAGCGAAATAAGAGATCTGATATTATAACGCTGCAAAGCGGTTTGTTGTTTTGCAGCGTTTTGTCAGAGTTATGGAAATAAAAAAATTTGCTATTTTATAAAATTTATTATATAATATATAAAAAAGAAAAGGAAATGATAAAAATGATGTTTCAAAAAGACATTGAAACAATGCCCAGAGAACAGATAAACGCCTTACAGCTTGAAAGACTCAAGCAAACTGTAAAGTATTGCTACGACCATGTGCCGCTTTATCACAAAAGACTTGATGAAGCAGGCGTAGGCGACGGCTCGAAGATCAAAACGCTTTCGGATATAGAGTATATCCCATTTACAACTAAAGATGATTTTCGTGACAACTATCCGTTCGGACTCACAGCCGCACCTATGAAGGATATTGTACGTATTCATGCGTCATCGGGCACAACAGGTAAGCCGACAGTCGGAGTATATACCAAAGAAGACTTAAAGATTTGGGCAGACTGCGTTGCCCGTGTTGCCGTTGCAGGCGGCGTAACAGCAGACGACGTTATTCAGATCAGCTTTGGTTACGGCTTGTTTACAGGTGCGCTCGGACTGCATTACGGTCTTGAAAATATAGGAGCAACCGTTATTCCGGCATCATCAGGCAATACTGAAAAGCAGCTTATGATGATGCGAGACTATGGTGTAACCGGACTTGTTGCAACTCCCTCTTATGCTCTTTATCTTTCAGAGTGCGCAAAGAAAAGCGGCTATCCAATGTCAGATTATAAGCTAAAGCTCGGTATTCTTGGTTCTGAGCCGTGTACGGTTGCAATGAGAACTAAGATAGAAGAAAACTTCGGTATTCGTGTTTCTGATAACTACGGTATGACAGAGTTGGGTGGCCCCGGTGTTTCCGGTGACTGCGAGGCTCGTGACGGCATGCATTTTGCAGAGGATCACTTCCTGCCGGAGATCATAGATCCCGAAACAGGCAAGCATGTCGCAGAGGGCGAATACGGCGAGCTTGTAATAACCACTCTTACAAGAAAGGGTATGCCCGTACTCAGATATAAAACCCGCGACATTACAAAAATTGACTATACTCCCTGTTCCTGCGGCAGAACTCATGCGAGAATGGCAAAAACAAGAGGCAGAACAGACGATATGCTTATTATCAAGGGCGTTAATGTATTCCCGACGCAGATCGAGAATATTCTGATCGAAACAGAAAATGTTGCTCCGCACTATAAGCTTATTATCACTCGTGACGCAGCTTTCAGAGATCATCTTGAAATTCAGGTTGAGCTTATCAACGCAAATATTCTTGATAACTTCCAGGCTTTGACAGAGCTTCAGCGTGCAATTGAGGCAAAAATGCAGTCTATTCTTGGATTGAGAGCAAAGGTTACTCTTGTACCGCCGAATACCGTTGAGCGCTTCCAGGGTAAGGCAAAGAGAATTGACGACAGAAGAAATCAGATATAATATATATTATAAAAAGGTGGTAAAACAATGAAAGAACTCATGATCGGAAACGCAGCTCTTGCCCGTGGTCTATATGAGGCAGGCTGCTCCGTAATATCAAGTTATCCTGGTACACCGAGTACCGAAATAACAGAAGAATTTGCGAAATTCTCCGATGTATACTGCGAGTGGGCGCCAAATGAAAAGGTAGCAGCCGAAACAGCATTCGGCGCATCTCTCGGAGGAAAGCGTTCTGCATGTTGTATGAAGCACGTTGGTTTGAATGTTGCGGCAGATCCTCTTTTTACAATGTCATATACAGGCGTAAATGCAGGTATGGTCATCTGCGTTGCAGACGATCCCGGAATGCATTCTTCACAGAATGAGCAGGATTCACGTCACTATGCAGTTGCAGCAAAGGTACCAATGCTTGAACCGGCAGATTCTCAGGAAGCTTTGAACTTTGCAAAAATCGCTTTCGAGATCTCAGAAGAATTTGATACTCCCGTATTCATTAAAATGTGTACTCGTGTGGCTCATTCACAGAGTATTACAGAGAAGGGCGAGAGAACAGAGGTTCAGAAGGAATACGTTAAGAATCCGAAAAAATATATTATGGCTCCTGCAAATGCTATTGCACGTCATCCATTTGTAGAGGAGAGAACACGCAAGCTTACAGAGTATGCAGAAGCATCTCCGCTTAACAGAGTAGAATACGGCAGCGGTACTTACGATTTCGGTATCATTACTTCTTCAACATCTTATCAGTATGTAAAAGAGGTATTCGGCGATAGTGTTTCAGTACTTAAACTTGGACTTATCAATCCTTTGCCGGTAAAGATCATAAAAGACTTTGCTGAAAAGGCAGGCAAGGTATACGTGATCGAGGAGCTCGATCCGATCATTGAAACACACTGTAAGACGATCGGCGTTGACGTTATCGGAAAAGAAAGGTTCTCACTTCTTGGTGAGTTCTCACAGAAAACTATCGCAGAGGCTTTCGGCTTAGAGGCTAAGGAAACTGTATCTCTTGATACAAAGATACCGGTAAGACCGCCGATGATGTGCGCAGGCTGTCCGCATAGAGGAATGTTCTATGTGCTTGCAAAGAATAAGATCACGGTATTGGGCGATATAGGCTGTTATACATTGGGTTCAATGCCGCCGCTTAATGCTTTGGATATGACGCTTTGTATGGGTGCTTCTGTTTCAGGACTCCACGGCTTTAATAAGGCAGGAGAGAGCGAAACAGAGAATAAGACAGTATGTGTTATCGGTGACTCTACCTTTATGCATTCCGGTGTTACAGGACTTATCAATATTGCTTATAACCAGTCTAATTCAACTGTTATCGTGCTTGATAACTCTATCACAGGAATGACAGGTCATCAGCAGAACCCGACAACAGGTTATAACATCAAGGGCGATCCCGCAGGCAAAGTAAATCTTGAGAGCTTGTGCAGATCTGTTGGTATAAATTCCGTAAGGGTTGTAGATCCTTATAATCTTGACGAGTGCGAGAAGGTAATAAAAGAGGAGCTTGCCAAAAACGAGCCTTCGGTTATAATTTCACGCAGACCGTGCGTTTTGTTGAAGTATGTTAAGCCCAAAAAGCCGCTGACTGTAAACCCCGATAAATGCCGAGGCTGTAAGAAGTGTATGAAGTTCGGTTGTCCTGCTATTTCGTTCAGAGATAAGCACGCAGTTATCGACAATACATTGTGCATAGGCTGCGGTGTTTGTGCAAGTCTTTGTGCATTTAACGCTTTTGAAAGTGAGGGAGAATAATATGTCAGCAAAAAATATTATGATCGTCGGCGTAGGCGGTCAGGGTTCGCTGCTTGCGTCCAAGCTTTTGGGCAGACTTCTTGTTGACGAGGGCTTTGACGTAAAGGTAAGCGAGGTTCACGGAATGAGTCAGAGAGGCGGTTCTGTTGTTACTTATGTAAGATTCGGCGACAAGGTTTATTCGCCTATCATAGACGAGGGCGAGGCTGACTTTATTGTAAGCTTTGAGAAGATCGAAGCCGCAAGATACATAAAGGATCTCAGAAAAGACGGTACTATCATTGTCAATACTCAGCAGATAGATCCCATGCCGGTAATCATAGGCAGCGAAGAATACCCGAAGGATATTCTCAGCGAGGTTGAGTCTAAGGGAGTAAAGGTAGACGCTATTGACGCGCTTACATTGGCTACACAGGCAGGTTCAGCAAAGGCTTGTAATATTGTGCTTATGGGCAAGCTTGCAAAATATCTTGATATACCTTATGATAAGTGGGAGAGCGCAATTGAAAAGTGCGTAAAGCCTGCTTTTATAGATATAAATAAAAAAGCCTTTGCATTAGGCTATGAAAACTGATATATTATTTATTAGCTAAAAGAGTTTGAAGAAAGCGTGATTATGATGAATAAGAATTATTTTCAGCCTCAGGCTGAAACAATGCCGTATGACGAGATAAAGAAAATACAAGACGAAAAGCTTGTTAAGCAGGTAAGACACGTATACAACAACGTAAAGTATTATCGTGATCTTATGAATGAGAAGGGAGTTACCCCTGATGATATTAAGGGTATAGATGATCTGCATAAGCTGCCCTTTATAAAAAAGGACGATTTAAGACAATCATATCCTAACGGACTTCTTGCCACAGATATTAAGAATTGTGTGCGTATACATTCAACCTCAGGCACAACAGGTAAAAGAGTAGTTGCATTTTATACACAGAATGATATTGATATGTGGGAGGAGTGTTGTGCTCGTGCAATTGTCGCAGCAGGCGGAAGCAACGAAGATGTATGTCAGGTATGCTACGGCTACGGACTTTTCACAGGCGGTTCAGGACTTCACGGCGGTTCGCATAAGGTTGGCTGTCTTACTCTGCCAATGTCAAGCGGAAACACAGACAGACAGATCCAGTTTATGATGGACCTTAACGCAACGATACTTTGCTGTACTCCGTCATATGCAGCATATATCGGTGAAACGCTCAAAGAGAAGGGCTATAAGCCGGAGGATAACACCCTGAAAGCAGGTATTTTCGGTGCAGAGCCTTGGACAGAGGAAATGCGTAAAGATATCGAGAAGAATCTCGGTATAAAGGCATACGATATATACGGACTTACCGAAATGAGTGGTCCCGGTGTTGCGTTCGAGTGCGAGGAGCAGAACGGAATGCACATCAATGAAGATCACTTTATAGCAGAGATAATCAATCCCGATACAGGCGAGGTGCTGCCCGTAGGTTCAAAGGGCGAGCTTGTATTCACATCGCTTGACAAAGAGGCATTCCCGCTTTTAAGATATCGTACAAGAGATATCTGCGTACTATCAAGAGAAAAATGCTCCTGCGGAAGAACATTTATAAAAATGACAAAGCCGCTTGGCAGATCAGACGATATGATGATAATCAGAGGTGTAAATGTATTCCCAAGTCAGATCGAAACGGTACTTCTTAACAACGGCTATACACCGAACTATCAGATCATAGTTGACCGTATCAACAACAAAGATACGTTTGATATTAATGTTGAGATGAGACCTGAAGATTTCTCCGATACTCCGAAGGGTATTACCGCAAAAGAAAAAGAGCTTCAAAGCGCTATGATGGCAATGCTTGGCATAAACCCGAAAATACATCTTGTTGTGCCTAACAGCATTCCTCGTTCTGAAGGCAAGGCTGTAAGAGTTATCGACAACCGCAAACGCCTTGGCATTAATATATAAAGGAGGATTTTTATTATGGCAGTAAAACAATTATCAATTTTTGTTGAGAACAGAGAGGGCAAGCTTGCAGCTATAACAGACGCAATTGCAGGCGCAAATGTTGATATTCGTGCAATGAGCGTTGCAGATACTCAGGATTTCGGAATCTTCCGCCTGATCGTAACAGATCCCGAAAAGGCAAAAGAGGCTCTTGAATCCTGCGGCAGCTTTGTTTCTATTACAGAGGTCGTAGGTGTGTCTATTCCCGATGAACCGGGCTCACTTGCAAAAATAGTAAGATTGCTTGCTAAGAATAATATCAATATCGAGTATATGTATGCATTTATTACTGTTTCTAAAAAGTATGCGTCGGTTGTTCTGAGAGTTGCAGATAACGCTCAGGCAGAAAAGATACTCGTTGATAACGGTGTAAAGCTTCTTGAAGAAAGCGACATAAAAAATATGTAATCATATGCATTTGTTATATACCGCTGTGCTTTGTGTACGGCGGTATTGTTATAAGAATCCACTGATAAAAAAGAGAACATGACGCTGATTTTGCTTTTATTTTTTATAAGTTTAAAGCACCATTGTATAATTTTGGTGATAATCAATTTAATTATTAGAATGTTCACAAATTATTAAGCAGAGTAATATATAATATATATATTATGACCGAAAGGGCGTGCTTGTATGGCTGAACGTAAAAATAAGAAAAAAACAAATACTACTGCTGAAAAAACTGTTCGAGAGCTTGTTATTACGGAAGAAGAAAAAATAAAAAATGACGATACGGGTACAAAAGCATTCAGAAAAGAGATATATACCTTTCCGATAATACTTTTGGGAAGTCTGATATACTCTTTCGGTATGAATATCTTTTTGCGTCCTTTAGGTTTGTATTCGGGCGGTATGATGGGCATGGCTCAGCTTTTGCAGGTGCTTATGGCAAAGCTTGGCATGACGTTTGACGGCTTCAATATTTCGGGTATCATATATTTTCTTTTGAATGTACCCGCACTGGTTGTTGCTGTAAAGCTCATGCGCCGCCGGTTTATCTTCAAAACTATAATCGCAATTACTGCAATTACGATACTGCTGTCGGTTATACCGATACCGCCGTCACCAATACTTGAAGATATGCTGACTAATACTATTATTGCAGGTCTTATTTGCGGTACGGGAATAGGTCTGATCCTCTGGGGCGGTGCGTGTGACGGCGGCATGAATATTGTAGGAATGCTCATTATCGCAAAAAATGGCAGAGGAAGCGTTGGAAATCTCGGACTTATAACGAATATCGTGCTTTATACCATAATGCTTTTCCTGTTTGATCCTGCTGTTGCGATATATTCGCTCATCTATTCTGTATTTAACTCGATAGCAGTTGACAGAATACATACTCAGAATATAGCAAGTCAGGTCATGGTTTTCACAAAATGCAAGGATACCAAAAAAATGGAAGTAGACGTTATGGGCAAGTTGAACCGCGGTATGACGCAGATCAACGCAAGCGGTATGTTTACCGGCGAAGATGTAAAGATATTCTTAATCTTTGTAAGCAAATTTGAAGTGAATCGTTTGCGCCGTATAATAAAAACTCATGACGAGGAATCGTTTGTGGTAGAAACGCCCGTAACAAGAATAGACGGAAACTTTATTCGTCATGTGGCGCAAAAAGATTGAATTAGTGGGCTTGGACATTATTATTTGTATTATACGATCGGCAAATGACATAATAATAACAGGAGGTAATTTGAAATGGCAGAATTAAATATCAGAAAAGCGGCTATTATCGGCTGCGGTTTTGTTGGTTCAGCGTCGGCGTTTGCGCTTATGGAAAGCGGGCTTTTTTCTGAAATAGTGCTTATTGACGCAGACAAAAATAAGGCAGAGGGCGAAGCCTTGGATATAAGCCACGGACTTCCGTTTGCAAAGCCTATGCAGATATATGCCGGAGATTATGAAAACTTAGCAGACGCTGCTGTTATCATAGTAACAGCAGGAGCAGGGCAGAAGCCCGGAGAAACAAGACTTGATCTTGTAAAGAAAAATGTGGGTATATTCAAGTCGATAATACCTCAGATAGTTAAGTATAATAAAGACGGTATACTTCTGATAGTGGCAAATCCCGTTGATATCCTCACATATACCGCCGCAAAGCTCAGCGGTCTCCCTTCAAACCGTGTGTTCGGTTCGGGCACTGTGCTTGATACAGCAAGACTTAAATATCTGTTGGGCGAGCATCTTGGCGTTGATAACCGAAGTGTACACGCATTTATTATCGGTGAACACGGCGACAGTGAAATTGCCGCATGGAGCAGCGCAAATGTATCGGGTATACCTATTAACAATTTCTGCGAGATGAGAGGACATTATCATCATTTAGAGGCAATGAGAAAAATAGCAGACGACGTTAAAAACAGCGCATACGAGATCATCGAAAAGAAAAAAGCTACCTATTACGGTATCGCTATGTCTGTAAAACGTATTTGTGAGGCTATTGTAAGAGATGAAAAATCTATTTTGCCTATATCTACTGTACAGACAGGCGAAAACGGCATTGACGGCGTGGCGCTCAGTATGCCTGCGATCGTAGGCAAAAACGGTGTTGAAGCCTTGGTGCCGATCGAGCTTAATGATGAGGAAAAAGCAGATCTTCTTAAATCCGCAAATACTCTGAAATCGGTAATAAGTGATGTGTTAAGCGATATTTGAACCATAAGATTTCATACAAAAATCTCCCGAAAAAAACGGGGGATTTTTTTTTATAAAAGCTATTGACAAATCAAGGTAGATAATATATAATTGATAATAACAAAATGATAATAACAAAAAAGGAGGTTGTAAAGTGACAGAAAAGGAATTTTTACAGGAATATGATATATCACAATTTGATCGTCCGTCAGTTGCGGCAGATATTGCGGTGCTTGCAATTCGCAGCGAATACACAGATAATTACAGGCGAGAGGCGAACAAAAAGCTGTCGGTACTGCTTGTAAAGAGAGGTGATTATCCATATAAAGATAAGTGGGCGCTTCCCGGAGGATTTTTACAGCAAAATGAAACTCTTGAAGAGTGCGCAGTAAGAAAGACGATCGAAAAAACAGGAGTTGATCCTGTTTCGGTAATGCCGACAGGAGTATTCAGCGAGCTTGACAGAGATCCGCGAACAAGAGTGATCTCACACGCTTTTGTATCAGTGCTTACAGAAGATGTTGATATAAAATCAACCGGCGAAGCAGGAGAAACAAAGTGGTTTGATGTAGAGTTTACAAGAGAAGGCGAAAGCTGTACTCTAAGACTTAGATCTGATAATATAACGATCGAAACGATAATGAAACGATCATCACATAAATTCGGAAATTATCGCTATACTTATATCAGCGGAGATAAGCTTGCGTTCGATCATTCGCTGATACTTGCAGCGTCTTTATCTGCGCTGCGGAAAAATGCGGATAACTATTCTGTAACAATGGATTTTCTTCCCGATAAATTCACGCTTAATCAATTTCAGTGCGTACAGGAAGCTATTCTGAATAAGCCGCTTTTAGCAGCAAATTTCCGCCGAAAGGCAGCGGCATTTGTTGAAGAAACAGACGAGTATATCACAGGGGCAGGACACCGCCCTGCAAAGCTTTATACAAGAAAAGAAAAATAATCGGAGGTAGCAAAAATGAAAAAGATACTTGTAGCAGTAGATCTGCAAAACGATTTTATCGACGGTGCATTAGGAACAAAAGAGGCTCAGGCAATTGTAGAAAATGCCGCAAAGAAAATCAGTGAACACAATGATCTGATATATGTGACTTATGACACACACTTTGAAGATTACGCAGATACGCTTGAAGGCAAAAATCTTCCGGTCGCACACTGCATAAAGGGCACAAAGGGCTGGCAGCTTAACGATCGTATTCAACAGGCATTGACAGGGAAAAAGTATACTAAGGTTGAAAAGGTTACGTTCGGATCTGTTGATCTTCCGAAACTTATTAAACAAGATACTAACGGTGAACCTTTTGAAATAGAGCTTATCGGTTTATGCACTGATATTTGCGTAGTATCTAACGCCCTTTTGCTGAAAGCTAATTTTCCTCAGGTGAATGTCAGCGTAGACGCAAATTGCTGCGCAGGTGTAACACCTGAACTTCATAACGCTGCTTTAAAAACAATGGGCTCGTGCCAGATCAAGATTACGGAGTGATATTATTATGCTATGCCTTGACGGAAAAAAGATAAATTTAGATCATTTTCCCGATAATACGCTGCTCATAAAAGAGTACGTAAGAACAGATCACAGCGATAACAGAAAATCGCAGATAACATGGAAGTATGAAAACAGTGAAGAATTGTCAGCTCTTATTTTCCTTACAAAGCATTTAAAGGCTCACGGAGTAGATAAGGTTACGCTTAATATGCCGTATATTCCCAACGCAAGACAAGACAGAGTTAAGTCTGATGAAGACGTATTCACACTGAAATATTTTGCAGAAGTAATAAACTGGTTGAGCTTTGAATGCGTAATAGTATCAGATCCGCATTCAAGCGTAAGTGAGGCTTTATTTGACAGATTGATCGTACGTTCGTCAAAGCCGTATGTGAACAGAGTGATCGAAAAAATTGCAGATCCGCAGCTATTGATATTTTATCCTGATGAAGGAGCAATGAAGCGATACAGCTCGTATACAGACAGACCTTTTGCTTTTGGAATAAAGAAGCGAAACTGGAATACAGGGAAAATAGAAGGGCTTGAGGTATCGGGAATGACAGAGTGTATTCAGGGAAAAAATATACTCATAGTTGACGATATCTGCAGTAAAGGCGGAACGTTTTTGTTCAGTGCAAAAAAGCTGAAAGAGCTTAATGCAAACAAAATATATTTGTTTGTAACGCACTGTGAAAATACAATACTTAAAGGTGAGGTATTGACAAGCGGACTAATTGAAAAGGTTTATACCACAGACAGCTTGCTTACCATATCGCATGAAAAAATAGAGGTGCTCAAAAATGAAGAATATTGATCCAATGCTGCTTATTGATTTTTATAAAGCTGTACACGCAGAAATGCTGCCAAAGAACATAACAAAATCGGTTTCTTACTTTACACCGAGAATGAGCCGTGTAAAAATGTGGGATAAGGTGGTTATGTTCGGATTACAGGGCTTTATAAAAAAATACCTGGTAGATTACTTTAAAGATGAGTTTTTCAGCCGTGATTTTGACGCTGTGATCTCTGAGTACAAAAGAATAATGGACGCAGCTTTAGGCGCAGAAGCTTATAAAATAGAGAAAATCAAAAAGCTGCATAAACTGGGATATCTTCCTATTGAAATAATATCGCTGCCGGAGGGCTCTATGGTACCCATGCATGTTCCAATGCTTGGTATAACCAATACACACCCTGATTTTGCGTGGCTGCCGCAGTCTTTAGAGAGCTTCATTTCAGCTGAAAGCTGGCACCCAATGATCGCAGCAACCGTAGGCAATACTTACAGACAGATCGTAAATAAATATTATTCGCTTACGTGTGATGATAATGCTTCTCGTGCAAAGGCTTTGGGTGCGTTTGATTTCAGAGGTGAAGAATGTACCGATTCAGCAATAAAAGCGGGTGCAGGCTGGTGCTTGTCGTTTCTGAATACCGCAACAGTGCCGGTCATACCGTATCTTGAAAGATACTACAACTGTGATTGTACTAAAGAGAGCGTCGCTTTCGGAAGTCCGAGCACAGAACATTCTGTAATGTGCAGCAACTTTGCAGTAGACGGTGACGAGGTGACCTTGCTCAAAAGACTGCTTACTGAAATATATCCGAATACAAGTTTTTCAGCGGTGCTTGACTCTTACGATTATTGGAATATAATAGATAATGTACTTGTTACTATAAAAGATGAAATTCTTGCTCACAACGGCTGCATGCTGATGAGAGGCGATTCAGGCGACTGTGTTGAGGTGGTAACAAAGACAGTATTTAAGCTTTGGGATATTTTCGGCGGTACCGTAAACAGCAAGGGTTATAAGGTTCTCGATCCTCATGTAAAGGCAATATACGGAGATTCCATTACCGTAGAACGGTGCGGGCAGATATACAAAATACTCACAGAAAACGGTTTTGCCTGCTCTAATGTAGCTTTGGGCGTTGGTTCGTTCTCAATGCAGTGCATAGAGGAGGACGGAATTCTTAAACCGTTTACAAGAGATACTTTTTCTTCCTGCATAAAAGCAACCTATTGCGAGATAGGCGGCAAACCATATCCGATATTTAAGAACCCGAAAGACGGCGGATTTAAAAAATCACAAAAGGGCTGCTGCATTGTAACAAAGGACGAAAACGGACAGTTTGTATATACAGACGGTCATACATGGCAGGAGGCTTGCGAATGTAATGATAATTTGCTTGTGCCTGTATTCCGTGACGGAAAAATGCTGAAAGAGCAAAGCTTGAAGGAAATAAGAGCTATATTGCATGGAGGAGAATTCTGATGTTTGACGTAAAGACCAACACTCAAAAATGTGTGGAGTGGATAAGAGATTTTTTTGAAAAGAACGGTAAAGGCTGTAATGCGGTACTCGGTATTTCGGGAGGCAAAGACAGCTCTGTTGCAGCGGCACTTTGTGTTGAGGCATTGGGAAAAGACAGAGTTATCGGCGTATTAATGCCAAACGGCGAGCAGTTTGATATTTCTTGTTCTTATGACCTTGTAAATCATTTAGGCATAAAGCATTATGTAATAAATATTGGTGCAGCAATTGAGTCACTGAAAGCGGCAGCTCCACAGGAGCTTGAACTGTCCACACAGGCACTTACAAATCTTCCGCCGAGAATAAGAATGAGTACGGTCTATGCGGTATCTCAAAGCTGTAACGGCAGAGTTGTTAATACCTGCAATTTGTCAGAAGATTGGGTAGGGTATTCAACAAGATACGGCGATTCGGTAGGCGATTTCAGCCCGATGAGTTACTTTACTGTTGATGAGGTCAAACAGATAGGCAGATTCTTAGGCTTGCCCGAGCATCTTATCGAGAAACCGCCTATTGACGGTCTTTGTGGAAAAACAGATGAAGATAATTTAGGCTTTACGTATGCAGTTCTTGATAGATATATCAGAACAGGCGAAATAGACGATCCGGCTATAAAGGCAAAAATAGATTCAATGCATGAGAGAAACAAGTTTAAGCTTGAGTTAATGCCTGCATTTAAAGAGCCTGTTCTCTGATGTGATCGCACACAAACAAAACATAGTTTTTGTACCGGATATATGCTTTATCGGTTTTTTGCGTAACTAAATATTATTTCTTTGTATACTTTCTCCGTCCCAAGGTGCTTTAGGTACCTTGGGACAACTCTTTTATCTAAAAGCAGGTAAAATTATATCCTTAATAAAAAACGTAAGAATAAATTGTCAGTACTATTGACAATGACAAGTTGACGTTTTATAATATAACTATGAAAAGTAAAAGAATAAGCATAGGTTTTTGCCCTAAAATTGATAAATTAAAATAATGATGACAAGTAATTTGTCATATTAATAATCTGAGTGTCTACTATGAAATTATTATTAAAACCGTTTACTAAGACATTCACTAATTATTGTATATATTATTCCCTCCGTCACAAGGTGCGTTAAGTTGTACCTTGTGACAACTTTTTTTAAGTGAAGTTTGTTGCTTTTAAGGCAGCACCGCACAAAGAACGTCTTGCGGCTCTGCACCGAATCTGCTTGATTTTTTTCGGCAAAGTATCTTGGCGGTATTGCTTAAGGGCACCTCTAAAAAAACTTTGAAAAAATTGTCAACTCTATTGACAAAAAGCGGGTGACTATTTATAATAGATACTGTCATAAATAAAGAAAAGGCAGTGATATTATGCAAAAGCAAAGAATTAATAGTAGTATAATGACAATAACAACGGCGGCAATATCTGTTGCATTGATTACGGTGTGTGCGTGGATAAGTATACCGGCATTTGGACCGTTTGTGCCTTTTACGCTGCAAACGCTTGCGGTGTTTGTAATAGGCGCACTTTTCGACTTGAAAACAGGTGTGATCTCGCTGTGCGTATACATACTTCTGGGAACTTTTGGAGTACCAGTATTTTCCGGCTTCAAAAGTGGAATAGGGGCAGTAACAGGACCTACCGGCGGTTATATACTTGGCTTTTTATTTGCGGTCATTACAATATGCCTGTTTAAAAAAATAAAAAGTGACAGTATAGTTTGTTTGGCAATAGGTATGATCGCAGGACTAATAGTTTGTTATACATTTGGTACTATATGGTTTTATTTAGTATTTATGCATAACGGAGAAACAAAGAGTATATTAAGTATTCTGGGAATGTGCGTAGTACCGTTTATTATACCTGACTTAGTAAAAATGGCAGCAGCAGTTGTTTTAGCAAACAGAGTATCTGTGCCGCTGAAGAAAATGGGTTTTGTTTAAGGTCACCTCTAAGGCAATACATCACAAAAACGGCGGCGAAGATGTGAAATCATATTTTTCGGCAAGGTGTATAAACGATATCACAAAGAATTTTTGTACTATGACGTCAAATATGCAAGCAGATTCTCCGATTATGACAGAAAGTATTTGTTCGGTGCAGTCTTACAAGCCCATATAAGAATAAAAGTGCTAAAAAATATTCCTGCAAAGAGGTACGATTTTTTTGTATATTTACGTGTAATTCTTGACATTTGTGAAAGATAGTAATATAATTTATTCACGAGGGTAAAATCCCTGATATTTACTACACCATTAGGAGATGTATTTTTTATGTTAGATATCAAGATTACCAAAACGACTTCTCCGAAAGAGAAGCCTAAAGCAGATCAGCCGCTTGGATTCGGCAAGATTTTTACAGACCATATGTTCATTATGGACTATACCGAGGGCAAGGGCTGGCATGATCCGAGAATCGTACCGTTCCAGAATATATCGCTTTCACCGGCAGCAATGGTATATCACTACGGTCAGGAGATGTTTGAGGGACTCAAGGCTTATAAGGGAGATAATGACGAGGTATATCTTTTCAGACCTGATATGAACGCCAAGAGAACAAATAAGTCAAACGAGCGTCTTTGTATTCCTGAGCTTCCCGAAGAGGACTTCGTTCAGGCAGTAAAGGCTGTTGTTGATATAGACAGAGACTGGATACCCACAACACCGGGTACATCACTTTATGTACGTCCGTTCATCATCGCAACAGATGAGTTTTTGGGTGTTGCACCGTCTAAAACATATATGTTCATGATAATTCTTGCACCGAGCGGAGCATATTACGAGAGCGGTCTTGCACCGG
This sequence comes from Clostridia bacterium, assembly GCA_017402845.1. Classification (GTDB taxonomy): domain Bacteria; phylum Bacillota; class Clostridia; order Oscillospirales; family Acutalibacteraceae; genus RUG592. Next base: position 4,129 of record JAFPLH010000002.1, on the reverse strand, counting down.
TAGGCATCTGGATAGAGGACGAGTATGTTCGTGCAGTAAGAGGCGGAATGGGCTTTGCAAAAACAGGCGGAAACTATGCTGCAAGCCTTATCGGTCAGGTAAAAGCACATAATGATGATTATTCTCAGGTTTTGTGGCTTGACGGTGTTGAGAGAAAGTATATCGAAGAAGTTGGTTCAATGAACATCTTCTTTAAGATCGACGGCAAAGTTGTTACACCTATGCTCAACGGCAGTATCCTTCCGGGTATCACAAGAGATTCTACTATCAAGCTCTGCAAGAGCTGGGGCTATGAGGTAGAGGAGAGAAGAATTTCAGTTGACGAGCTTCTTGAGGCTCAGAAGACAGGAAAGCTTGAAGAAGTATTCGGTACAGGTACGGCTGCTGTTATTTCTCCTGTTGGTAAGCTCAGATATGTTGATGATGTTATGCTTATCAACAACGGCGAGATAGGACCTCTCAGCCAGAAGCTTTATGATACAATGACAGGTATCCAGTACGGTAAGCTTGAAGATAAGTTCGGCTGGAGAGTACAGCTTTAACTTTTAATATATTATACAAAATATGCGTTAGATCTCATTTGTAGGGATCTAACGCTTTTTTAATTCGTCACTCTTTGCGATAAAATGTCATATCATATAATACATCTGCATAAGAGGTGATATTATGTGCCGAAAAACAACCGATCTCGGCAAAGCGATGATCGGCAATTCATATAAAGTGATAAATATAGATAATAGTTTACAAATAAAAAACAGACTAAAAGAATTAGGCTTCAGAAAGGGCTGTGTTATAGATACTCTTAATGTAGGCTCTTTCGGAAGTCCGCTTGCTTTCAGGGTGTGCGGTGCGGTGATAGCCGTGCGAAAAGAAGACGCACAGGAAATAGAGGTGGAGTATCACGAAAGATAGTATTACAGTAAGCAATATAGCGCTTGTGGGAAATCCGAATGTCGGCAAGAGTACAATTTTCAATAGCTTGACCGGACTTCATCAGCATACAGGAAACTGGCCCGGAAAAACAGTAGAAAATGCTGTCGGAGAGTACTCATACAACGGCATAAAGTATAATGTTTGTGATCTTCCCGGAACATATTCTCTAACCCCGAATTCAGCCGAAGAAGAAGTAACATCAGAATATATAATTACAGGCGGTTATAATGCGTTGATAATCATTTTAGACGCAACCTGTATTCAGAGGAATATTCGTTTTGCTCTGCAAATTCTGGAAAAAGTCAAAGCCAAAGCGATAATTTGTGTAAATCTTATAGACGAGGCAGAAAAAAAGGGTATAGCAGTCGATACAGGCAGAATGTCCGAAATACTTGGAGTACCCGTCATAAAAACAGCAGCAAGAGAAAATATCGGCTTAGATGAGTTGAAGAATACAATTGAGTCTGTTGTAACCGATAATTATTATTATGCAGACAGACAAAATAATACCTATTCCGAAAAGCTTGCAGAGAAGCTGTATAAAGAATGTTGTACCGCAGATACAGCCGAACCCGATAAAAAGGACAGAATAATTGACAGAATACTAATTTCAAAGCGTTTCGGAATTCCTGCAATGATACTGATACTTTGTGTAGTATTCTTTATTACGATATGGGGTGCAAATATACCGTCACAATTATTAATGGTACTGTTTGTCAAAGCCGGAGTAAAATTAAAGCAGCTTTTAGTCTGTGTACATTGTCCGGAATTGATAGTATCGGCACTTGTTGACGGCGTATATACAACCGTAACATGGATAACCGCCGTAATGCTGCCGCCAATGGCAATATTTTTCCCAATGTTTACTTTGCTTGAAGATTCCGGCTATTTGCCGAGAATTGCATTTAATCTTGATTCGTGCTTTCAAAAAGCGGGAGCACACGGCAAACAGTCGCTTACAATTGCAATGGGGTTTGGCTGTAATGCATGTGCTGTGACAGGGTGCAGGATAATTGATTCTCCGAGAGAGCGACTGATCGCAATACTAACAAACAGCTTTACACCGTGTAATGGAAGATTTCCAATGCTGATAGCGATAATATCAATGTTTCTGATAGGTACAGACACTGGAATCGCAGCCGCAGCAGCAAAGACAGTTATACTAATAATTGTTATTGTGATAAGTTTAACTGTTACCCTGCTCATCTCAAAATTATTGTCAAAAAGTGTATTAAAGGGTATACCGTCATCTTTTGTACTGGAGCTGCCTCCATACCGCCGCCCGCAGATAATAAAAGTAATAGTAAGATCAGTATTTGACCGTACATTGTTTGTACTCGGTAGGGCAGTAGCAGTTGCGGCACCGGCAGGACTTATTATATGGATATTGGCAAACGTAAAATATAATGATACTTCGGTATTAATACACTTGAAGAATACATTTGATCCTGTAGGTATAGCAATAGGTCTTGACGGTGCAATAATAATGGCCTTTATATTGGGTTTGCCTGCAAACGAAATAGTATTGCCTATAATACTGATGATATATATGCAAACCAGCAGTTTAAATGAACTGCCTGATATGGAAGTATTAAAGTCGATACTGACAGAAAACGGCTGGAGTATTACGACAGCAGTTTGTACGATGATTTTTTCTTTATTTCATTTTCCTTGTTCGACAACGCTTCTGACCATACAAAAAGAAACAAAAAGTATTAAGTGGACTTTAGCGTCATTTATCATACCGTTGATGACAGGCGTATTATTATGCTTGCTGATAAATATTGTTTCGGGTATTATTATGTGAATACAAACTTATCAAACAGTATAGCTTGACAACACAAAAAAGCTCTGATACCATAAACTAAAGCATGATAAAGGACTGCTTTTAGGGGGGAATATGAAAATGAATGATTACGATTTTTATTATCACAGCAAATCAGACAGTGAAGATAATTCGACAGATCCATTACTATCGAACAAAAAATTTCTTATTACAGCTCCCGGTATCCAATCGCATTTTCAGTCTATGGACACCATACAAGAACAAAAGCCTTCTACCCTCGTACGTGCTGCAAATGCGGTGAAAATCATTTCAACAGTAATAATTGGATTACTCATATTCATAGCTGTTTTTGCATTGGCAACGAATGGAAACGCTTTGTTTTTTGATAGAGTTGAGGGAGAGGTTACTGACAGGGTAACTATTTCTAACGCATATTCACGCAGTTATACAGTCAGATATGCTGTTACTATAACATACACATATAAGTGTAAAGAGTATAAGCTTGGCGGCGGCTCAATAAATCCACTACCGGTAGGGCAAAAGGTATATGTTTATATCAAACAGATTAGATCCGTCGAAAATATACTACTTTACAAGCTCATTCGCTGTTATGCCATTTTTCCTGCCGATAGTAGGAATATTCTTATTGATCAGGCAGTTTGCCTCTGAGCTTTCAAACGGTAAAAAACGCACAGCACGGCAATACAGAAGATAGATCTTATAAAGGGCATCTCTAAAAACCTGCCGTCGTTCAGATGTGCCGTAGGTTTAGTCGGCAGACGGCACTTTAAAATCGCAGGGTGCAGTCTGCTTTGTGGCAGACGTTGCCGCAAGGCAACAATACCGACCGAGCCGGCAGGCGAGACTCATACCGACGTATGTCAAGATTTTTTGTGCAATATGACGGCTGAAGATACGGTGCAGATGAACGGCGTGATGTTTTTAGAGGTGTCCATAATATGAATACCAAAAAATTTACTGACAAAAGAAAGAATAAGAATGACTAAATCGATCTACCCTACGCAGCACTTTTTTCAAGGGAGTGCGGCGCAGCATTGTCGGCGGCGATCGCAAAGAATGTTATACCCGACAATCTGCCGAACGGTACACTTTACTACAATATCGCTGAGAAGATTTTAAGCGGTACTCTCAAAGACAATTACGAGCTTGTGAACATGGCAGCGCAGGCGGCGCAGGAGCAGACGGACAGTCAATTGAATATCCGTATTGAGCCGCAGAAAGCCGAGTTTCCGCAGGATAGAGTACATAAGATAATAAATGCCGCCGCAGATCAGACAGCCGACAGCGACACGATAAAACGCAGATCAGCTTCACCTGTTCAAAACGTGACGGAAAGCTTTTTCGACAATTATGTTGAAGAAAACGCAAAGTTCAGAGAAGAAGCAGGCT
>JAFPLH010000007.1 GCA_017402845.1 Clostridia bacterium | reverse complement strand
TCCGCTGGCTGTCACAATAGAGGATCAGACTGAGCAGGATAAGAAAGCTATGCAGGATAGATTTGCAGGTATTACTGCAAATGTTGAAATCCCACAGGCTGTAACAATAGAAGATCATACCGAGCAGGATAAGAAAGCTATGCAGGATAAGTTTGCAGGTATTACTGCAAATGTTGAAATTCCGCAGGCAGTAACAATAGAGAATCATACCGAGCAGGATAAGAAAGCCATGCAGGATAAGTTTGCAGGTATTACTGCAAATGTTGAAATTCCGCAGGCAGTAACAGTAGAGAATCAAACCGAGCAGGATAAGAAAGCCATGCAGGATAAGTTTGCAAATATAAGTACAAGCGTAGATATCCCGCAGGCTGTAAAAGTAGAAAAGCCTATCATTGATGTAAAGCAGTTTAACGGGGTAAAAGACCTTGCAAACGGAATAGCTTTACCGAAAAAGATAACGCTTGAAGAAACACTGATAAAGAAAACTACAAGTAAAGTATCTTTGCCGAAAATCTCACAAATTGATATTTCCGATATTCTTGAAGCAAGTAAAGCAGATAGAATATCTTTGGGGAGGATCTGAACTGAATGAAAAACAATGAGCTGCTTCTGACAATCAGTTTTGAAGCCGACGGCGAAGAGCTTATGTTGTTATTATATAAAGACATTACCCTTAAAGCATTGATCGAAACGATTTATTATGGACTAAAACGCAATGACAGCACACATTTCGAAATGTTTAAATCATACGTCAAAAATCATGCTGAGCTTGTAGTGTATTACAGAGCAAAAAAAGAGCTTGAGTTGATAGACGTTAAAAACAATATGGATAAAAAGCTGTATGAGCTGGGGCTCGTCACTACAAGCTGTGTGATAGTACCGCAAAGTGACAGAGTTAAGTTGTCAATGCTATTTCCGCGTTATGATATGCCGGCTTTGTGCGACAGAGAAAAACTGGAGTACAATATAAGTACAAGACGTATAGCTGTTGCAGAACCGTCGGTAATAGATATTCTTCCGGCAGGAGAATTGCCTGTGGGACAAAAAAGAAGCTATCTTGATGTAATAATACCCACGGTCATTTCGATGTCGGCATTAACGTTGAGCCGTTTGCTGCTTGCTCTATTCAGAGATAATGCACAAGGCTTCTATATGGTTGCCATGATGCTTACAACATCTGTATCCACAATGGTAACACAGACTTATAACTTTTTTAAGCAAGGCAAGGAAAACGAAACCACGCTTGCCGAATGGAAAACAAATTACGAAAAATATCTTACAAGAATATGGGATAGAATAATAGAGTGGCAAAAAAGCGATATAAACTATCTTTGCACTACATATCCCACAATGTCAGAATTGTTCTCACGAACTGCGAATCTTGACAGAGCTGTTTTTGCAAGATCGCAGAATGACCTTGACTTTTTTAAGATAACATTGGGTTCTTCCGAACAAGTCGTACCGATGTTTGAAATAAAAAACGAGAAGAAAGACGAGATCGTATCCGAGATCGGATTCAAAATACATAAAGACGACAAAAAAAGGCGTATAGAGATACTTATTCCCCCTGAAAAGCTTGGTAAAAAAGCCAAAAATATGGCTCAGATCGAGCCTGACGGACTTCTCACCGAGCTCCCTGATTTTTTGGCAAATAAGTATTTCCGCTATTTGCAGGCAGAGAATAACGGGCAGCTGCCGCCGCTTGTGCTTAACCTCAAAAACTGCGGTGCGTTGGGAATTATTGAGCCGATCACAAATTATACAGTAAACTTTATAGATCATATCGTATTCGAGCTTGCGTATTATCACACTCCCGAAGATCTTCAGTTTGTATTCTTCTTTGAGAGAGAAGACGATAAGCATAAGCAAATGGAGAGAATAAAGCATTATAGGAATCTTCCTCACACAAATGAGCTTTTTGAAGACGCTTCTCAGTTTGTTTTCAACAAAGAGAGTGCGGCTGTTGTATTCGGAAAGCTTCAGGCAATAATGGGCGAGCGTACAAAGCAAAAAAGCGAAGAGGAAGAAGATGACGAGGCACAGGAGCAGCAAACGCAAATAGTATGCATTATTTTTGATGATTACGATATTAAGGAAACAGGTTTTTCTCAGTATCTCCCCACACCGCCTGTTGAGGGTGAGGAGTATGTAAACACAAACGGGCTTACCTTTGTGTTTGCGTGCAGACATCTTGCACAGCTTCCCCGTTACTGTGGCAATATTATAGAAATGACAGGTTCAACGGGCGAACACGCAAAGGTGAGCAGCAGATATAATGTACTGTCGAGAGAAACGCTTAACAATCTCAGTAAAAGCGGCGGTGCAAAGCAGTCGAATACAACAGACGATATTGAAAATCTTATAGATTATATCAAGTTTAATAATAATTATATTTTTTACGAAGATACTCAACAGGGTGGTCAGGCAATTGCGAAGGCATATGACAGAGCTTTCCGCCAGTTGAGCGCCGTATATTACAGACGTGTTGCCGAAAACGGAAATGTACCTTCAATGGTTACGCTTTTTGAATTATACGGTTATACTCCGGATATGGTAAAAAGCGACAAGATACTTAATAATATTCTGGAGAGTTGGTACACCTCAGATGTAACAAGAAATCTGTCAGTACCAATGGGAAAAAACGAACACGGAATTGTTTATCTTGATCTTTACGAAAAAGCAGACGGTCCGCATATGCTTGTAGCAGGTACTACGGGTTCAGGTAAATCAGAAACTATCATTACATATCTAATAGGATTATGTATGAAGTACTCACCTACATATCTGAATCTTATGCTTGTTGATATGAAGGGCGGCGGCTTTTCAAACAGACTAAGTTCACTGCCGCATTGTGTAGGTGTAGTAGATGATACGGCAGGTGAAAGCGAAGGAATTTCAGCCGTTTATATGCTCAAACGCTTCTTAGAGGTGTTGAATGCCGAAATCAAGAGAAGAAAAATACTTCTGAACGAATTCGGAGTAGATACTGTGGACGCATATATTCGTGCAGAGAAAACGATAACAAAAATACTCAGCGGTGACAATAGTCCGGAGCTTTTGAAATCTCTTAACCCGAAACAGACAGAGCAGCTTTATAAGCTTTCAAATGAAGGAAAGTGGCCTATTACTCTTTCACATCTGGTACTCGTAGTTGATGAGTTTACAGAGCTTAAAAGATTCAGCAGCGAAAGTGATGATATAGACTTTATAGCAGAGATAACCACGATCGCCAGAGTAGGACGAACATTAGGTTTTCATATTATTCTTGTATCACAGAATATCGAGGGTGCAATTACTGAGGACATAAGAATAAATTCAAAGTCAAGAATATGTCTGAAGGTTGCAACAAGAGCAGCTTCAAAAGAAATGCTTGACGGCAGACCTGATGCAGCTTCTCCCACCATGCCCGGCAACGGACGAGCATATCTGCTGGTAGGCACAGGCAGTAAGTTTATGTACTTCCAGTCTGCATATACAGGAGCAAATAAAGATGAAAATATCGAGCCTGTTGTTACGGCTGCTCAGGTACTCCCATGCGGAAATCATAATAAAAACTTCTATGTATCTACAAAGAATAACGACAGAATTAGGCAGTCGTCAAAGAACGTCAGCGAGCATGACACACAGTTAAGCTACATAGTTCAGACGATCAATACTATTAAAGACGCAAACGACAATCAGCAATACTTCAGCATTCCGAGAGAAATATTCAAGCGGCCGCTCAGAAGTGAAACGCCTGATCCGACAGAGTGGAGATGACAATTATGGCAATAGAAAAAATGACGTGTGTCTTAGGCAGACAGGATATACCTGTTATTCAGGAGCAGCCGGAATTTACAGTTGATCTTTTGGATTCTAATATACTATTGTTTGGTCAGCCGATGAGCGGAAAAACAAATCTGATAAAACTGCTGATTACAATATCACATAAGCTTTACAGAGAAGATACCGAGCAGATATTTATACTCGATTTCGGAGGCGCACTTGCAGAATATGAAACTTTGCCGCTTGTTGCAGCTTATTTTGACAACGCAAACGAAGAATATGTAAAGCGTGTTTTCAAGCTTATGGAAGATCAGCTAAAGGACAATATAAAAAAGCTGAAAGGAAAAAACTATCGTGCGGCAGGCGAAAATCAACCTATACACACAACATTGTATATAGATAACGTAAATGCGTTTCTTGACGAACCGAGATACACAGCCTACCACGAAAAGCTTGCAAAGCTTTGCAGAGATAGCTTGTCAAAGGGTATTACAATAGTAATGACAGCAAGCAATACAAAAGGTCTGAGCACATATATGGGCAGCTTTAAGCAAAAAATTGCTCTTGAAATGCCTGCCGACAGCTATTCAGAGATATTCAATCATAAGGTAATACCCGTAGGTAATAATGCAGGACGTGGTTTTGCAAATGTTACAGTTATTCCTGATGATATTACAGGTACATTTCCGCTTCAGCTTGCGTATGAGCTGCAATTGAATATTACTGATAATATATCTGATGAATTTTTTCAGTCAAATCTGAATTATTACTTTGGAAGCAGAACAGTAAAGAAGTATAAGAGATTCCCTGATGTACTTACATATGATGAGTACAGAAGCTTTGCTGAAAAGTATGATGATAATTACGGCATTGATACGAGTAATGTTAGTGTAGGTCTTGACTATACAGAGTGCAAGCCCGTTTCAATTGATTTTGACTATACAAAAACGGTTGCAATATACGGCAAAAAAGGATTCGGTAAAACAAATCTTTTAAGAGTAATACTGAATAGCTTAACACAGGACTCAAAGTATAAATTTGTTTTTTTTGATGACGGCAGAGCACAGCTTAAAGAGTTTGATAATAAATTGCCCGAAGAAAGAAAGCATTATATTGAAGGCTTTGAAGAAATACCAATGCTTAATAAGGGTGCCGTGCAGGTGTATAAGCTTTCTCCTATGCAGCAGTTTATAAAGCTTATTCACGAAAACTATATGGAGCTTACACAGCTTAGAAGATTGAGTACACTTGTAATGGCAGAAATATTCGGTGCAGGTGTTACAACTCCGTCAAAGGTAGGAGAGTATGATTCGAGAAACACAGTATTCGTGTTACAAAGTAAGTTTTTGTATGTTAATTCAATAGCGTCAAAGGATTTTATGGAAGTGATTTTACCTCTGCTTGCTGCTCGTGCTGAAGAGATGAACTGGATCTTTCTCTTTACAGATGTAAAGGTTATAAGCGACAGCGAAACGAGAGATAATTTCCACTCTACATTAGGTGCAGCATTTTTGCTTGATAATATAGCCGAGTTTGTAGGCGAACGAGGCAAGAAATCAATATTTGGCAATATGGACATAAAAACTCTTAAGGAGGAGTACGCTCGATGCGAGGAAGGTGACGGATACTTCTACTCCATTGAAAAGGACGACCTTAAGAAGCTTAAATTTATAAAAACCGAGGAGGAAAAGTAAATGGCAGGCAGTAATTATGTTAGAGCAGATATAGGAAAGCTTGAAACTTTTATTAATGAAAGCTCAGATTGTATTCGTGAATTCAGCGAGATAAGAAAAGAATTTGATCGTATCAATAATACACTGTTTCAAAGCTGGGAAGGCGCAGGAAGAGCTTCTTACGAAAATGTGGTTTCACATATTACAGAAAAGATCACCGGAATCAGTGAGATTCTCGATGCAATAAACGACGGTGTTATCAAGGATATAGTTGATTACTATAATGATCTTGATAAACAGCTGGGAGATTATAACAGAACAGCCGGAGATCCTAAGGAGGGTGAGTAATTATGCCTGCTGAAAAGGGAGTAGGTGTTTTTGCTACCGTAAATACATTAGAGAAAGAGCAGTCGGGCGAATCTGCAAGAGTTGATCTGGTATCGGTGCCGGAAAATTATCCCGATACTATATATAACTTGATATTCAGAGAGTTTGACGAGGAGAATCAATAATGAACAACTCAGTGATCAAGGGTACTGAATTTAGCTATCGCATAGATACTGAACACGGAATAAACCACGACGGTTTTATAGCAGAGGGTACTGAAAGTATAGTTTTTAAGGGCGTTAAGTACGGCGGAGATTTGAGGTACTCTTGTGCGCTTAAATTTAAGCCTAAATATCGTCTTAATGACTTTATGCAACGTGAATATAAAATTCTTGAGTCAATGCAGACGTGCAGATCTGTTGTACGTGTACTCGACGTAATAGAAGATCTGGGAGATTTCTATTTGCCATACGGTAACGGAGAAATAAATAACGATTATTTCTTTTGTGTTGTAGAGGAATACATCGACGGTGATTCATTACAGGACTATTGTATTAAGCAGTGGTTTACCTATAATTTGAGTAGCAAAAAATGGGAGCGCAACACAACTGATTTTTCATATCGTGAGATAGTTAAGTTTCAGAACCTGATCATTCAGTTTATGATAAACCTTTGTGAGATAATGAAGTTTATCTCAAATCTGAACGAGCGAAACGGAAAGACAGACTCGAATAAGCCGATAATACTTCACTGTGATATAAAGCCGGAAAACATAATGGTTACAAAACACGGCAGAGAGCTTGTGTTGATAGACTTCGGCAGATCACGGGAATTCAGAGAGGGCAGAACATACACACATTACAGCGATCCATTCACAAAGACCTTTACAGCAGATTATAGCGACAGCCAGTGGCAGGACGTCGGAAAGGAAAATGTATATGCTTACGGTACTGTCGGATATGCAGCTCCTGAGTGTTTTGCGTCACCTGTAAAGGGAGTATTTCCGTTTCCTGAACAGAGCAAGTATATAAAAAACGGCTGTGTGTCGGTAGAAAGTGACATTTTCGGATTTGGTGCAACATTTGCAGAGTGCCTTTCTGTATATGAAGTCTGTATGCAGGCTTATGAAGAAAATCACGGTTCTTCTGATCCTCGTTTTTTTAATCGTGTAATAAATGAGAATTATGAGAATATCGTTCGCAGTACAAATACAAGCATATATTGTGACAGGGATTTCCGCAATATAGATCCTGCATATCACGAGTCGCTTGAAAATATCATACGAAAGAGTACAAAAACAAGAGGCGCAGGCTTTCAGAATCCCGAAGAAACTGCAAACGATTATTACCACAATTTTTATCAGCTTCAAAAGGACGTTGAACGAGCAAGAGATTCAATTCC
>JAFPLH010000052.1 GCA_017402845.1 Clostridia bacterium | reverse complement strand
CATTATCATGTTCAGAAGGATCATCAGTATGACCGGTCCAAGTGAACCAACCATTATTTGTTCTTGAATCAGCGTCACCAGTTATAGCAGCGGTAAGCGTTACAACAATAGGAGCTGAAGTTGTTCCGCTTGTAGTATAGATAAAGTCACCGTTTGTATCTACCCATGGAATTGTTACAGAATACTCACCTGTAGTTTGATTTTGAGAAACTGTATATGCTGTGGAGGCTAATGTTGAATCACCAACTTTAACACTTGTAACACTAATATTTGAATAGCCTGTTCCAGGAAGATCATGTGCAACGTACTCAGTGATCTTTGTCGCACCGTCATAATTTGTTGCTGTTGCTTTAAGCTCAAATGTTATTGTTTCACCATACTGAGCATCGATACTCTCAACGTTGTTATTACCATCAACAATACTTTTATAACCATCTGTTTCATCAGGAGCCGGTGATTGACCTTTATCTATTATTGATGCGTTTGGAGTAGTGCTTGTCAAAGTTACGGCTGTACCTGCTCCGCTGTTTACATAGTAATAACCGAGATCAAGACTTGTAAATATTACTATATCACTTGCAGCCTGTTGAGAATCGTCAGCATTGCCAAGAAGAGATACATTTGTAGTTAACCAAGCTGCAATGTCTTCTGCACTTGACGATGTTGAAACATTATAAACATCAGCATTAGTTGTTGGTGTCAATGTAAAGGGGCTGTCTTCACCGTTAAGAGCTGCAAAGAGCTGGTCAGATGCACCTGTTTTTGTGTAGGTATATGCAACATAATTATTCTGCTGATCTGTAAGGTAAGTAAGGTCAAATACCTTATACACAGAATAAGTTGTGCCGGTTGTGGCATTTGTTATGGTGATAGTACCATTTCCTGCTGCAAATGCAGAACTGCACATTACCATAATAAGGGCTGCCATGAAAATTACTGATAAGATTTTTCTTGCGGTTTTCATTTGGTCATCTTCTTTCTATAATTTTTTTGTTTGGATTTATCCTATGGCACAATACCTGAATTTGCCACATTCAGAGAGCACTATTCTTTTACTACCCTCCTTTTAATACTGTGCCTCAAGACAAATCCTATAATAATCGGTATTGTCATTAGAGCAATACCAAATACTATATAATTGTAGATTCCGCCTTTGCCTGTACCGGGAAGATTATATTCTCCGTAATTGCAAACAACTATTCTTCTTGTTCTGTCAAGGCGGGAACCTGTAAGTGTGTCACCCTGCAAAATAGGAGTGTCATTTTCTGTAATTACTACCGTATAATCGGTATGCTGAGTTTCACTCAGCGTAAATACAGAACCAATGGGAATACCTGTAAGTCGTATGCTTTGATTGTTCTCCAAAGTGAAACTGATCTCTCCATCTTGCCCAATAGCAACATTATTATTTATTCCGGCATTTTCGATAATTGCTGCTCTGTCAAGAATGATCGGATCATTACTACTGTCTTTAATCCGTACAGAGAACGGGAATGCTCCACTTGTCGGTGAATTTAGAACTTGTTTTGTAATTATTAGCGATACCGTAGAAGGTAAGGTCTGTATCTGAAGTTCTCCGTTATTTACAGCGGTCGGAGCGTTATCACCAACTGCTGAACCGTCTTTTGTCAAATCAGATACCTGAAGATTCAGTTTCAAACCACTTGCAGTATTCTGAGAAATATCTTCAACGGTAATATCTTTGTATGAATACACCTTACAAACATACCTCGTTATCTCATCTGAAAGGGTTTTATTTGAAATACCCTGTGAAAGCTCACTTCCGCCGATCGTTACTGCAAACTGACTGTTAGCAACCGAACTGTTAGCCGAACCATAATTTGCACTGATAACCGAGCTTTGAACAAGCTGTGCGTTAATAGAAGTATCGTCTGTAAACAGGAAATGATTATCATCTTCTGCAATAGCAAACTTACCCGTAACACAATTCGGAAGGTATACTCTTAACAAGGCTGTATCCTGTCCTTCGGGAGGTGTTGTGTATGGGAATGTATCCATTACAGAGTTGGTATAACCCTCGTTTGCGTGACAAGTATCATTTCCTGCAAAATCATAGATACATCTTGCACCGTTTGCCCCGTCTGCTTTATGTATATCTTCGTATGTTGTATCACCGTCGTTTCGTACAACATGATAATCCACTTCCGCCTCGTAATATGTCGGTTCGGTGGGTGTACTCTCATCAATCACATAATCAAACGATCTTAAATACTTTACTCCGTTTACAGTATCAATAACAACATTAGAGAAACGTCCGGTAGTATCGTTTTCGATATTTGAAAGATCAGACAGAGATAAGCTTTCTGTAACAGTTGTAAGATCACTGCCGTCTGTTCCGATAGTCTTTGTCCATTGAAGATCAACAGTATTGCTTGAAGAAGCATTGCTCCATTCATAAGCAAGACCGTTCATAACAACATGTACAGACATTTTTCCGTTATCTGTATCACCTGCTCTGACTAACTTGTTTGACATGGTGATCTGTGGTCTTTCTCTGAGATACCAGCCTATCTTACCGTTATCGAGATAGCGGTAGCACACAATATAAGGCTCTCCTTCGGGTTCTCTGAATGCCTTGCCGCCGTTTAATGAGCTATCAGCAACTATATAATAATAATAATAATCTTTATCATTACTATAAATAGGAGTACCATCCGCTTCAAGAATTGAATATCCCTCTTGAATATTGCTGTCTCCGAGATTTCCACGCACTGTTCCGTGAATCAGCAATCCACATGTATCGGTTGATTCATTAAAAGTTGTACCTGATGCCTTGGATATTCCTGTATTTTGTCCGTTAATGGAAATTATACTCAGATTTCTTCTGTCTTCGCTATATTCACCTACCCAACTGTGTGACAAATAATATGGATCATCATAACTGTTAGCTTTAATGGCTCTATCTGTTTCTTTATATCTGATATTACCCTTATTTGGATTGTTATAATAATTATTAATTATCGCAGGATGATCTAAAACAAGCTTGGCGCCATTCGTTACTGCTATCTGACCAACGTAACCATCAAAATTTGGTCCAAAAACATGATAATTAGAGTCTGTCATGCTTCCGCCAATAGATTCATTTGATGAAACTACCACATCTTGTCCAGTAATATTAATTACATCAAAATAATTCAATCTTTCAAAGCTATTACTTGCAGTAATATTTACTCTTGTAGTACCTAACACATGACGTTGATTTGTTGAAGATACCGGAGAATTTCTATATAGATCTCCCACAACATAATCTGCGCAGTTCTCTGAAAAAAGATTTATAGTTGAATCGGCATATATAAAAGAATTTCTGATATAGTTTGAAATATTGTCAGCTGAAACACCAAATGCGGTAAAATCATTCATTCCATATACATAATCAGCATGTTGGGTATCACCTACTCTCTCACTTCCTATATTTATTGTAACAGGAGTATAGATGTTTAAAGCTTTCTGATCAAAAAAAGCCAGTGTTTCTGCTGGGGTAACACGAGAGCCGCCGTATAAGGTTTCAACGTTTCCGTTTTCCAGATAGACATTTACTCCTACCCCTTTTAACGAAGCATCGCCTTTTGTATCATCTTGATCGTATACTGCAACCTGACATTCGTCGTCACCTCCGCCTGCAAGATATGTAATATCTGCTGTTCCCCTTACAGTGACATTAGTTCCATATGCAGTATTTGCCATACCTCCGCCGAACACTTCATCCCAATGTGCACTTTCTATCACAATATTTGTAGGATAAGTTGTTTTTGGTTCTCTCGTAAAAACTGTCTGGTGTTCTGCACCACCGAAAATACGATAAACAGTATCTACCACAATAACTCCGTGTGGAAGTGTAACAATATTCTCACCAATAACAAATTTATTTCCTCTTGCCCAGAAATTCATGCTTGAAAGCCGAGATTGGTATGTTAAATTATCAAATTTTACAGGATTAGCAGGTGCAGGAGGTACAAACTCCTCGTCAGGAGAGCCGTTTTCCAGTCTGAAGTCATTTACTGCTGCTTCAATAACATTTCCGCCCGAAGTATTACCTATACCTGTTATTCTGAACGGAGCATTACCATCCCAGTCTTGCTCATTGATAAACGCTTTCCAGCTTTGAGTTAAATATATAGTTCCTCCAATTCTTTCTTGAGAATTCGAAACATACTGTCCGATATTTCGCTTCAAATAATCATTTACATTAATACTAAGATTTGCAGTAGAATCATCATATCCTTCAGACAAAACACCTATATCTCCGGATCTATCGGTATAATACTTTACACTCTCTGCACTTGTCGTATTATCTTCTGATCTGAAATATTCATTAATTATTTCAGATTTATATGAAGGGGAAGCAACAACAAACGTTCCCAGAAACCTTGTGTTTACTGTAACGCCGTTTTCGTCAGCTTGTGTTAAAACAAGCTGCTTTTCCTCTCCTTCACTGGCAACACGACATACAATAGCCGAATTCATATCGATCTGAGTCTCAATATTATTAAATGAAACGCTTATCTCCTCCGAAGGATAAACTACGTTTTCACCTGCTGTAACGCATAAGTCAACGATCTTATAAACGAATGTACCGTTGAGTCTGCTCTCCAAAGCCTTTTTTATCTTGTCCGGAGCTTCACTGACCTTCAGGTTCAACGGAGCAGATACAACCGGAAATACACCTTCATCGGCATTCAGGCGAATACTCAACCCGTCATAATCTTCAGAAAACTCAACTGACGGCATTTTAAAGCAATCTATGGTGTGAATATGCTCGGTAACTTCAAGCATTCCGCAAATAAGCTTACCTTCTTCATCGTAACAATCGGAAGAATGCTTATGCAGCGTTATTTCATTTTTTTCACACGTGATCTCATGCTGTTCGTTTTCGCAGCTCAGATCATGAACATGTTCTTCTACCTGCTCAAGCCGGCAAACCAGCTCGCCATCTGCACCATAACAATTCATATCGTGCTTATGGACAACGTAATCTGCGCAGCCGCAAATAAGATTATTATCCTCGTCATAACATTCAGCAGTATGCTGATGTACCTCAAGTGGACATCTCAAAACCTTATTGTTTGAATACAGCAGTTCTCGTATCTCCTCATCCGACGCACTTTCCATTGTTATCGCCGGAAGTATCAAAGCATACGTCGTAATAAAAACCGTAATACACGCAAGAATGCTGACTACACGATACCATATCATTTTGTATCTATGATTCTTATTCAGTTTTTGCAATACTAACTGAACATCTTTTTTCATGGGATACACTCCGATCAGGTTATTTTACAAAAGAAAAACGTTTCAACGGCCATACTGTAAATACTATTTTCCCTACAATTTCATCCTGAGATACACAGCCTATCTCAGCAACTCTCGAATCAAGTGAAGTATCCCTATGATCTCCGAGAACAAAATACATTCCTTCGGGAACCTGATAAGGAAACTCTATATTACATTCTCCGAGTGCCTTTTGGCTGATATACTGTTCTTCAAGAAATTGACCGTTTATATATACATTTCCGTCATTGTCGATCTCTACCGTATCAAGAGGTCTGCCGACAATTCGCTTGACTAATATTTTATTGGCATAGTAAAAACAGCAAATATCGCCGTAATCAAACTTTGTAGTTTTTACCGATAATACAATGTCTCCTTCATGTAAGGTCGGAGTCATGGAACTACCGTAGATCTGCAAAACAGGCAGTATTAATGTTGCAACTAATGCTGCCGCTGCGGCTGTCACGATCAACGCCGAAATTGTACTACGCAGTATTTTGAAATATCGAGATTTGTATTTTTCCCTGTTAAGCTCAGCCTTTAGCTGATCTGTTGTAATATCTTCAAGCGAAACTTTGCTTTTATTCAGTTTCATTATCATCACCGTGGACAAGATTTTTTATTCGATCCATATTGAAAGACGTATCTGCCAAATGTCTTAAACCTTCATTGAATTCGGCTAATCCAGAATCTATCATTTTTATCGTTTTTTCTAAATACTGATCTGCTTCCATCTGTGCCTGCTGCTTTATACGTTTACACTCTGCTTCTGTATCCTCCCGAAGCTTTTTACACTCTTGCTCTGTATCTGAATGAAGATTGTGTATGTTCTCCAGATATTGTTCTGCTGCCTTCTGTGCATCCATAAATACATTGTTTATTCTTATTGAGGCTTCGGCAATCGAACCGGACTCTTTTAGTTCAAGATCTCTGCTCTCAAGCTTTTTATTCTTTTCGTCAAGCTCTGCCTGCAAACGATCTATTTTCTTGCTTTGCATTATTAGTAATTCCAAAAGCTCTCGCCGGTTTAATCCTTTTAGCTCCTTTTCTGTCATAAAACCTCCGAATATAAGCTTTTCTATATGATATTAAAAATAATAAGCAATAACTAAAAAATAATCATGTATCTTCTCGAAACCAACTTTACAGGATTTTTCGGGGAACTGTCGATTTTTTCGGTATTGCTATTTTATATTTTTTCTTTCTTTTTTATCTGTTATTATATACATGATATAAATTATTCTTTTGTCAATGAATAAACTCAATTGTATAATCCTGTATCTGAGTTTTAAATTACTTTGCATTACTTGTATTATAATTTGTCATTCTAACTGTAATTAAAACTTATGAACGATTATAACATATTACATCCGTAATTGCAATAGTATTACACATAATTTTCACCTTTTCGGCAAATTATCACTTGTTTTTATAATAATTATTTACCTTTTAAAGCAATTTTCACTAATAAAACGACATATTCTATTTGTTATATATTATATATTGCTATCAATAACATTGTAATTATTATTAACATACAATAGAAATATACTGCTTTAATACTATCGTAATGAACAAATAACAAGCGTATTCAATGACATAGAAATTCCCCACGGATCACATTTTTTCACATGATCCGTGAGGAGTTTTATTTGTATGGATTAATCTGTCTTTTTACAAGAAATTTTCAAACCAATTGATAGTTACACTTTTTTTCTTTTCTTTACATTTACCCATAAATATAATGCTCCGAAGAATACAGCACCTGACACAGCAGCAATCAGAACCGGAATACAATTCTCCAAACCTGCATTCGGAAGAACGTAATTATCATAAGTATTCTTGAAAATGAACTCTACATCAAAATCATTAAATTCACCGTCAACATCAACTGTTTCCCATGCAGTTGAAAGGTCTTGATTCTGAAATGCATTGCTATCACTTGCTTTTACGATCTTAGCCTCTGAATTGCAGATAGCATTATACGAAGAAATATAATTAAATACTTTCTTTTCTGTGATCTGATAATTTGCATTTTTCGGAAGATTCTTTATTGTTAAAGTCTGATCGTCTGTTAATTGGAAATCAAGAAGATAACAACCGTCTGATTTTGATACAAATTCACCTGTCGTTTTTACACCGTCTTTTGAATACTCAAATGCATATTTTGTTGAAGGATCTAATTGTGTAAAAGCTACTTCAAAATCAAAGCCTTGATTTTTATAATCGCTCTCCGAAATATCGCCATATGTCATATCAACCTGTTTTGTTATTTTTATATCCCGCTCTGTGCGCTTATTATCAAGATCTATTACTTTATACAAGGTCGATGTACTGTCATATGAAATTGCAAATTTTATAGGTTCTGTAATCATTTCATAACCGTCTGCTGTTTTTGTTTCTGCAAGCCAGTATTCTCCAACTGCAAGCGGTGACAAATACGCTCTACCGTTTGATGTTTTCAACGATGCAACAGAGTTTCTACCCGACTTCAAATCACTCTCGGTTGAATACAGCTTGAATTCAACATTATCAAGCTTGCATTTTTCATCAAGAGAAGTAGTACCGTATTTGTTTACAGTCAAGCTTCCGTAAAGCGTATCAACTATTGTTTCGCCGTTGGGCTGAACTCCGCCGCCTAATGCATTATCAAACGGTGTAACAACGTATTCTCCGTATTTGAGCTGAAGCAGACCATAATTCATTTCAGAACCTTCCGGCAGAATGTTATTGCCAATATTCTTGCTCATATATGCTAATGCATATTTCGGAAGATTGCTTACCGTAACCGCATTAATATCGCCGCTTGTAACATTAGTTTCAAGCATCTGCGCAAACCTGTTATAGATATCGGCAGATTTAGTTGAATCTATTACTTTGTTTAGCTGATACCATTTTCCGTCTGCACCTTTGAATACAACAAACGTTATTGCATTACTGCGCTGTGTTTCAGTTGTCTGATATTTATCAAACGGAGTAAGCGTACTAAAATCAGGTCTTGTATTAAGGTTATTTGAACCGTCTATCCACTCAATGTTTACGGTCATTTCTGTTGTTTCCAAGTACTTGCCTGTATACTTATTTGTAAAAGAACAATCCTTTGAGAAACCGTCTGTTACAGTAAAGTCATAATAATTGCTCTTATCGCCTTTTGTAATGTTTTCATAGTCCGGTGTATCATTTTCAACCACAATGCAATGTACTCCTGCCGGAACATTAACACTAACGCTTTCACCGTTTTTAAGTGTTACCGTATCTGAGATACAAGGCTTTCCGTTATATGTGTCGTGGTACTCCGGCATTGTACCAAACACATCTTCTATATTCATATAGTATATTGTGAATGTAAAACTATCATCATCTGACATAAAGTCGTACGGATAATTTGTAACAGTTTTATCTATTGTAAGGCTTCCTGTTTTCATAGTACTGTTGACGATCGTTTTATTTGTCCAAGCATAGTTGCCGAAGTTATTACCCGGATACTCCAAAGAAGGTATCTTGTTATCTGATGATTTATACATCTTCAAATGTTTATATTTGTCTTTTGTCTTGCCCAACAGGAACTGCGAGTAGCTGTACAAACCGTCGCCCTTATAATTATTAACCTCTGTATTAAACAGATTCGTAAGATCTTTATTTTTTTCGTTTACCTTTAAATACGTCTGTACATAGTTTGCGGTTTGATATGCATTGCTGGAAATTATAGCGTCCTTTGCATATATAAGACCTAATGCGGCATAGACTTCTTTATTGCCTAACTCGATGTTTTCTTGTCGATTAGTAATTGCCTCACCGTCATGATAAGTCCAGTTATCATTCATTTCATAATAGAGCCTATCCTTATATTCGCCCGTATAGCTGCTATTAAAAACAGAAGTTTTATTTGTAGGGATAATATCCATTTCTCCAGCTTTATGGGGAGCGTCTACGTAAACACTATTCTTAAAATCAAGGCTGTCAATAAAAGCTGTAAGACATTCTGTCATTTCAGGAGCCGAAAAGTTATTCTCTATCTCGTAGCTGTTCTTAGGCTCACCTGTTTTTGGGATAATATATTCAAGCGGTAAATTCGTGTCAACAAAAACACAGCCCTCGCCAGTGTAGTTATCAATTTGTACAATAGTCAGCTTATGAGTTCTGCCGTCATTGACATTGAATTTTTTGATAACATTATTCTCTACTCCGTTTGTAGTTCTGACGTTATTTACCTTTGAAATACCTTTTGTGAAGTTTATTGTTCCTTCGATATGATTGCTGTTATATATATAGTTCAATCCGCCGAGGTCAATAATAAGCTCTCCGTCAAGGTATATCCATACACAGTCGTCACCCTGTACTGTCATAGTATATTCTTCATCATCATCAGGCAGTACAAATGGTACATCTATTCTTTGAGCATAACCGGGATTTGTGTATTCCTGATTATTTATCATATAGTTAAGTGGCATAAGCTCTTTATAAATACCGCTTGTTTTAGAGTTATTCTTGTAAAGCTCTGTATCTCGTGAGCCGTCTTGATTATAAAAGAACCTTGTATCTTGCGCAAGAGAATAAGTATACACTCTTTTGCCGTTTACGACATTCTCTTTTCTGTCAAACATATATGTTGCATCAAACACTTTACCAATTGCGGTATGAAGCGAGTTATCGCCGTTTAAAAAATCCTCGTTAAAATACGGAACCTGTACTCCGGAAAAACGGTTTTCGGGATCTACCGTATTTGCCATGATCTCACCGTTTTCACCAAGATGATCGGCAACTATGCCCTTATATGCTGAAAAGGCAGGAACTGTAATATTAGCTATCGTTTTTGTACTTAATGTTATTGCGGCTATTCTGTCTACTGCTCTGATGTTCTTATTACTTACCGGATCATAATTATAACTGCTGTCTATACCAAATAATCCGTATGAGGTGTTTTTGGAATTAACAGGGTTTTTTGACTTTTCGATATATCCTAAATAAAATGGATTTACTATTCCGAAAGACTGACTATACAATGATCCCTTTGCAGGAGAAGTATCACGATAAGATGAATTGCTGTAATAATCGTAATAATCAAGATTTGCTTCTTTATAATAGTCACTTACCGCATCATTGAACTTATAATAGAAATGATCCCATACATTACTAACATCTACGCCTGCTTTCTTAATAGTTTTCGGTATACCGTTAAGATCTGCGTCATCATAGAAGTCATAAACCTTACCCTCAACCTGAATAGAAGTTTCCGGCTTAGCTTTTTTATACTTTGAATTATAGCCCATTTCTAATTGTTCGATTTCATACTGGTTAAATCCAATAGTATTTACCTCGCCCAATTCAGACCAGTATCCATTTAAAAAGCTGATAGCAGTAGTATATGAGCTTAAATATAAACACGGAAGTTCAAGATCATCAGGCATAACAAAGCTTAACTTTTTTGTATACGCTGTTGCGTTGCTAAGATCACTCTTTCCTATATCAAATGTTTTCGAGTCTGCTTTTAATTGTATCTTACACTTTTCATTCATCAAAGCTTCTAATACAGCAGATTTAACTTCAAATTTATAGATATATTCATTGATAAATATGTCGTATTTATTTTGAAGTACGCTTATTTCTTCCGGTTTCAATGCCATAACAGGTATTGTTGTACCATTAATGATAATTGATTGCGGCTGTTTTACACTTCCGCTTGCAGTCTGCCCTTTGCAAAGCAGGTTGAAGTCTGCATATAGTATATATGATTCTTCGTTTGTATTCGGGTTATCTATGGTTTGTATACCGCTGCTATGAATATCTGCGGTATCCTCTGTTTCTGCCATTGCCGAGAAAGACAGAGAAAAACCTGATGCCATAACCGCTAAAGCTAACGTAATCGACAATAGCTTTTTCAAACTATAATCAATATTTTTCATCATCATCTTCCCCCCTCTTTTTTCCGGCAAAAAATACAATGATAAACGATGATGCAAACATGATCATAAGAAATATCGTCACATTTGAAATAAAGCCTGTTTTAACCTTGCTTATATCAAAAAATCTTGTTACCGGATTTGACGGTTCCGAGATCTCTGCCGTTACTGAGATCGTTGAAGCTTCAGAAGGTGTAGAATAGTTTTTTTCAGTAGTATCTATGCTTCCGGTGCTTTGACTGCTTACCTCAGAGGGATCTGTTCCCGGTAAGTCTGTTGTAGGTAATTCAGATGAACTGTTTTCGCTTTCTATTGCATAAGAAGTCGAGTCGTCTGTTGTGGGTTCGTCTTTAGCTTCGATCGTTGTTTTCGGTTTAGAAATGATCTCATATTCCCAATAGTTTCCTTCTGCCTTTTTTTGCGGAAAAGGAACTGACACTATATAAGGATCCATGATCTCATATTCGTCTGCTTCATCGTATGCTTTTGTTTCTATAATTAGATACATACCCTGAGTTAACCCTTTAAAGGTATATTTGCCCGATATATCGGTAATACCTACTGCATCGGCATCAGTTACTAATTTAGCAATATTTTTTGAAAACTGATTAGACTCCGATACTGTCATTCCCTCAAAAGTAACATCTTTATTGTCTTTGTATTTTTTCAGTGATTCATATTGAGAAAGAAGTGTATATTCCGCTGAGCCATATTCGCATTTCAAATCTGCAACTTTGTAAATAGAAATTTCTGCGCCTGAAATTGGAATATCCTTTTCATTGTTTTGTACACTGAAATCTATCGTCAAGCTTTTTTCGATAACATCAATATCAGGCATTCTGTCCGACTCATCGGCAACTGCTGCAAGTGGTTGGATCATAACCAAAACAGTCAGAATAATCATCAAAACATATTTTTTCATCCTCCCGATCTCCTTTCTTAATTATCTGAATTCTTCTTTGCATTTCCGTGCTTTATGCATTTTATTATCGTCATAACCAAAACAAATAGAACAATAAATATTATAAATCCTATGAATACCCATACTGCCGGATCTATAACAAGTTTATGTTTTTCGGTTGTTACAAAACCGTTTTTTACATTTGCTTCATCGAATTCTACTCTTTCTCCCGTTACAAGCAATCTGTGAGAATTAATTCCATAAGGTTCACAAGTAACAAGGGTTACAAGATCTCTGCCTTCTTCGATCATCAATCCGCTTACGTCGGTAGGCAATATTACGTTTATGTCGCAAACCTTATACGCAAGCGTATGACCTAATATATGAATATAAAAGCAATCCCCTATTTGTAATTTATCAAGATCAGAAAAGAATTTCTGACTCGGCAGTCCTCTGTGTCCCGTAAGAATTGAGTGTGTACTCGTATCGCCGGTAGGAAGTGAGCTTCCGTGTATATGCCCGACTCCCTCACCAAGCGACACTTCTGTGGAATAATGATAAACAGGCTCTGTTATGCCTATTTGCGGAATTTCTATATAACACATAATTCCATTGCCGGTTATATTAAGTAATGTTTCATAATAAGCGTCAGGATCATACTCTGCGTCTGTTACAATGTTTCTTCCTTCAGAATAGAGCATTTTGTTATACTCCCAGGCTTTTTTCAGCTCATCTTCATAATAGGAATTATCGCCTTTATCTATAACTTCTATATATTCATTGATAAGCTGCATATCCCTGTATCTATTCCACCTATCACTGATAACAGGATACAAGAGTAAAACAGTACATACAATAAAACCAATCAGAGAAATAATCGATATTAATCTGTAAATAATCTTTTTGGTTTTTTTCATTTCATATACTCCATTTTTATAGCAAAAGCCGACAGAATAGCAACCTGCCGACTTTTTCTTTGAAACTGTTTCAGAAACAACAAATAGTATTAATGAAAACTCATTACCAAATTATTGAAAATCAGTCAGCAATACTGTTTTTCTTCTTGTTTACAATGTGGATCGTAAGGAACAATGCCATACCGATCGACGCACCTACTGTAAGTGCAATTGTACCTGCACCACCTGTGGAAGGCAAAGAAGCAAGCTTTGTATCTACGATTGCAAGAGGAGTATTATCATCTTCAGCAGTAATATTATTATCTACCGAACCGTCATCATTTACAGTATATGCTGTGTTAGTGTATTCTGCACAACCCACAGGATCACCATTTGCTGTACCGTCTTCATTTGCTTTGTAAGTAGTGATGCTATATGATGTCAAAACACCATCACCGCCATATACAGCATTGATCTCAATACGGTAAACAGTTGGGTTAATTGTATAACCGTTAGGTGCATTTGTTTCTTTTAAGAAGTATGTGCCTTCGTTAAGACCTACAAATGATATTAAGCCGTATTCATCAGATAATGTTGTACCAACAACATGTTCTTCTGCATAATCAATATTGTTATACAATGTAAACTCTGCGCCCTTAAGTGCATACTTATTCTTTGTTACTGTGTTTCCGTCGTCATCAGTTACTGTTGTATATTCGCCGTCTGCTTCGGAAACCTTATTGAGCTCGTTAGTAGTTTCTTTATTTGTTTCGTCTTCACCGTCAATGTTAGCACTGATACCGAATGTATAGCTGTATGTTGTATCCTGTACTGTACCCGTTGTATCTACATCTGGATTATTTGTATACTCTAACTTTGCTGTGTTCTGATTTTCAGAATAGTTATATCCTGCTGTTTCAGATACAACAGTTGAATATGTGATAACAACACTGCTGCCGCCGTGACTTCTGATAAAAGCTTCTGTGAAATCAACTGTAAATGATGAAGCGCTTTCAGCACTTAACAAAGATTCTGTTTCTGTCGGAGTTACAGCATTGCCGTTCTTATCCTTAAGTGTCAAAGTGAAAGTATCATCAGCGGGCATAACAACTGTATCGTCAACTTTTACAGAGAAATTATTGATTCCGCTGAAAGATGTTGCTTCCAATGTATCTGTAACAACATACTTTACACTTTTATAGTCAGCCGAATAAGAAGGGATCGTCATTTCGTCTATCTTGAAGTTTACAGTTTCACCATAGCCTGCTGAATAACCATTATAATCCTTGCCGTCTTCTGCAACGATAGACTTATTAATGCTTACATTATTGGATTTCAAATAAACAGACTCTGTACCCTCAAGGAAATACTGTGTCATGTCAACAGTACCGCCGTTTGCACCCTCAATATCGTTTGCATCTGAAATATTTACTGCAATTATTGCCGGATTGTAAACAATGCCTGTTTTTGAATCGGTAACAATAACAATATACAAACCGGGCTCAACATCAGCAGTATAACTAACTGTTGACTCACCCTCTGCTGCGCTGCCTTTTGTCAATTTAATTCCTGTCAACGATGTTGTGTTTTCTCTGATTGCCGAAGCAATATCGGTAATCTCCTTAGCTGTGGGGTTCTGAATATCACCAATAGTCAATGAGCCCAAACCTTCACAAGGCACAAAATCTGTAAGCTTATTGTCTTTGTATGTGCCTTTCACGATCTGATAAGCCGTGATCGTCGGATCATCATCTTTAGAGATGTTCTCAACTGTAATTGTCTTAGTGATGTTCTTTGTTACAGATGCATCTGTTACTGTCCATGATTCTGCAATTGTATTGTCTGCAAACACATCCATTGCTGTAAAGCCTGTGATACTGGCTACTGCAAGAGAAACTGCCAATACCTTAAATAACCCTTTTTTCATACATTTTCCTCCTTGTTTAAGGAATTAAGATTCTGGGTAGTCCGAAATTCTGAGCCTTTATGATGTGCCGTTTGCTTTATTCTCTTAATAAACTGTTGATTCGTATCAGTGCTTTTGTCCGGATTCACGGCTAAAGCTTCGGTTCATATTAACAGAGAAGTTTCAGATATACGCCTTTTTATAATTCCTCATAAAATAATATATACAATTAACTGTTCAAAAATATAACCTGTTTTCACAAATTTTTTCAGAACAGTAATCGTCCCCCAAAAAAAAAATACAGCAATTTGAAAAATGAGTAACATCTCGTATCTGACTCTATATTTTGTCAAACTGAGATTTCTATACATTTCTTTGTGCGAATACTATTATAGAACAGGGTTAAAAAAAAATCAATGAAACATCATTTATCAAGTAAATTCCTCAATTGCAGTAGTTTTTATTAAAAATAACAACCACTATTGTTTATAATAATAAAAAACAACTAACGGCTGCTTTGTATTATGGCAACACTTGACAAAAATATATGCCAAAAAATTGACATCTACGCTTCACAACATTCAATTTTGCACACGAAGAATTATTAATACGAACAAATCATTTTTTTGTTTAATATAGACAAAGAAACAAGTAATTCTTTAGATATTATTTCAAGCACTATTTGTTTTAGATAATCACTGAATGATACCGGTGCTTATATTTCGCTGTCAATTTGACGTAAGATGCACAAAAAATGAGTACCAATATCACTCTGCGTGATTTCTTAACCTTTATCTATAATATTAATAACCCACTCACAAGGATCACCTTACGAGTGGGTTAGCTTAGGAATACACAATACAAAGACAGCGCCAAATCTGACTGCGCATCTTATGCACTGTCTTTGTGCGGTATTGCCTTAGAATGAATCTTTATTTTTCAATAGGTAATACAGCAAGATTGATCGAACATCTCAAAATATACAAAGCGTCTTTTGCTGTGATTTTGCCATCTTTGTCAACATCGGCTGCTTTAATCTGTTCGTCTGTGAGCGCAGCAAGCTTAATCGCATGTCTTTGTACCAATAATGAATCCTTTGCTGTAACTTTACCGTCACCGTTAATATCTCCGTAAAGGTCAGGTTCGTCCGGTGTGTCAGGATTATCTTCACTGTCGGTGTCACTTTCCGTATCTGTTGCGGTATCTGTGTCAGATTCTGTTTCTGTATCCGTTGTGTTATCTGTATCAGACTCTGTTTCTGTATCGGTTGCGGTATCTGAATCAGATTCTGTTTCTGTATCCGTTGTGTTATCTGTATCAGACTCTGTTTCTGTATCGGTTGCGGTATCTGAATCAGATT
>JAFPLH010000051.1 GCA_017402845.1 Clostridia bacterium | reverse complement strand
GTGCAGATGGACGGCGTGAGGTTTTTTAGAGGTGTCCTTTATTATATAAGGGGACGCTTTCTGCCAAAACGTCCCCTCTTTCAACACAGTCCGTAGGACGGTGTTGAAATTCACCCCTTGCAAAGGGCTGGAGCGTGTCTCCGGCGGCTAAGGGGGTGCGGTTCTCCGGTGGAGAACTCTGCGAAGCAGAAGCACTGACCGAGCCAGCAGGCGAGACTCGCTGCCCCCTTAGAACCCCGCAAACTTTTTTGAAAAAAAGTTTGACAAAAAACTTTAATTATTCACAATTTCTTTACTCGTTCAACAACCGTGATACGAGAACAAAAAAGACTGGACATGTTATATAATGTATGTTATAATAAACAGTGAAATTTGAGAAAAATACATAAAAAGGATTCTGAAAAAATGCCGCAAAGTATACTGATGATGTATGTAACATTTATTCCCGTAATACTGTCGGGAGTTGCAAATATGGCTTGGTGCAAATCTTGTGTTCTTAAAAAAACGCAAAAGCCGATTGATAACGGAAAAAGCTTTATTGACGGAAAGAGAATATTCGGAGATAACAAAACGTGGAAAGGTGTTATCGGATACGTTTTGTTTAATACTGTATTTACTGTTTTGTGGGGACTTATATGCAAAGCGGCAAGCTTTGAAGGATACGATTTTTTCTACATAGAACATTCAAACACAGTATTATACAACATAATTGTTGGAATACTTCTGGGTTTAGCGTATTCTTTATTTGAACTTCCGAACAGCTTTCTCAAACGACGCATAGGTATTACTCCGGGAAAGACAACAAGCGGATTTTACAGAGCATTTTTTGTATTTCTTGATCAGGCTGATTCAATTTTCGGGTGTGCGCTTGTTGTGTGGTTCTTTTATGATCTGGGAATACTGCTGTATTTTCTATATGTGCTGATAGGTGCGGCTACGCATATTATTATAAATATGCTTTTATATTTTGCAGGATTAAGAAAAAATATGTTTTAGGTAGTGTGTTAAAATGATAGTTTCTTTAAATAAATCGGAAACAAATGAAAACAAGCTTGGCAATAAGGGAAAATTTCTGCTTCAAATGCTTAAAGCCGGTTTTCCTGTTCCGGAAGGATTTATTTTAGACAGTGATGTTTATTATGAGTTTATAAAACAGAATGGTATCGAGGGGAAAATAGCTTCAAGCTTAAAGCAGCTTAATAAAAACAATATTCAAGAAATATCAGAACAGATAACATCATTGTTTGATACAGCGGTTATTTCGGAGAGTATAAAAAGTGAAATAGAGAAACGTGCAGATGAAAAAATGCTTTATGCAGTAAGAAGCAGCGGTACTATGGAGGATATGGCAGACCATTCATTTGCCGGACAATATGACACTTTTCTCAATGTGAAAAGCAGCGATATTTGCAGTAAGGTTATAGATTGCTATAAGTCAATGTTTAAAGAGGTTATATTGTCGTATATTGTCGATAACTCAATTTCTTCAGATAAGCTTGGAATGTCAGTAGTAGTACAAATAATGGTTGATGCAGATATAAGCGGAATATGCTTTACAGTTGATCCGTCAACCGGAAATGATAAAGAAATGCTGATAGAGGTATCTAAGGGACTTGGAGAAAATATAGTTAGCGGTAAAACAGCACCTCAGCAGTATTATTTCAATTGGTATGATGAAGCAGAGGTAATAAAAGCTGAACAGCCGACAAACAGACTTTTGTCAAAAGAGATGCTTGCTCAGGCAGCCTCATGCTTTAAGAGTATTCAGCAGTATTTCGGTTATCCATGTGATATTGAGTTTGCTGTTAAAGACGGCAAGCTTTATATTTTGCAGTCAAGAGCGATCACAAAGCTACGCTATACCTTTACTCCGTACATCTGGACAACTGCCGACTTTAAAGACGGCGGTGTATCAGCCACTATCTGTACTCCGTATATGTGGTCACTTTATGAGTATATCTGGGAATATTCTCTGAGAAGGTTTATCGTAGATTCAAAGATACTCCGTGATGATGAGCTTCCGAAAAAGTTGGGCGAGATGTTTTATGGCAGACCTTATTGGAATATGACAGCCGTGAAGAAAACAATGAGTCAGATCGTCGGATACAAAGAAAGAGAGTTTGATAACGAATACGGTATTATCGGCAATTATGAGGGTGACGGTCAAACAACATCAGCATCACCAAAGTATATTTTTAAAATATTGAGAATAGTCTATCATCAGACTAAGCTGTTAAACGACAGACGCAAAAATGCTGAAAGGTATAAATCTGAACTGCTTGAAAAATACTTTGAATATAAGAAAAAATATGATGAACGTACTATCGGATATATTACGGGCGAGTTTTACGAGCTTACCAAAAATGTATATCTCAGAAGTGAAACAACATATTTCTGGCAGATATTTATTAATACCATTCATCAGTCGTTGTATAAAGACAGCTTGTTGAAATACGTAAGTGAAAGTGAGTATTTGTCGCTGCTTGCAAGTATAGACAATATTTCTCATTTACTGCCATTTTATGATATGTGGGAGATCTCACGTAAAATAAGAGCTGAAAGTAAAGCGTTTGACTTTTGGAAGAATGAAAACGCTGATAGAATATCCGAACAGCTTAACAGCGATCAGTTTTTCTTGAAAGATGTCTGTAAAATTATCGACAAATACGGTTATCATTCTGATAAAGAGCTTGATATCACATATCCTTGTTATTATGAGGAGCCACAGACTATTATACATATGCTTAAAGATATGGTAATGTTAGACGACTCTTTCTCGCCTGAAAAGGATAAAGAAAAAGGCAGACAGACATATCTTGAGATTTTAAAGCGAATTGAAAACGACGTATCAAAGAGTAAATACAAAAAAATAGTAAAAAAGATAGAGAATATGCGTAGAATGCTTTGGTGGAGAGAAGAATTCAGAGATGTTTCCACACGCTTTTATTATATGCTTCGTGTATATACTATCGAATATGCAAAGTATCTTGAAAAAAATTGTGTTCTTGAAAAGTGGCAAGACGTCTGGTTTTTGAAGGTAGGCGATCTTTGGGAGCATATCGACAAAAAACGAAGTGCAGAAGAATTGAATACTATAATAAAGAAAAACAAGCTGTATTATAATGCATACAGAAACTATATGAGCGAAAATGAGATAGGCAGCGATTTTTCTGTTGTAAGTGATACTCCTTCAGGTAATGCTATAAAAGGACTCGGTGCAAATAACGGAACTATTACCGCAACGGCAAGAGTAATAAAAGATTTCTCAGAAATTGACCGTTTGCAGGAGGGAGATATTCTCGTTACGAAGTTTACTGATACAGGCTGGACACCGAAATTTGCGATATTGTCGGGTATAGTTACGGAGTACGGCGGAATTCTTTGTCATGCGGCGATAGTATCGAGAGAATACGGTATACCTGCAATAGTATGCTGTAAGGACGCTATGAGCAAAATAACTGACGGTCAGCAAATAACCATAGACGGGGCGGCAGGTACGGTAATAATCGACGGAGGTTTGAAAAAATGATAGTTGGTATGTGGAACAAGTCTGTTATTTTGACATATCTCGGACTTTTCTCTGCCGTTGCCGGTATATATTTTTCAATTACCGGTCTAAACTTAAATTATGCGGTGATATGCTTGATAATTGCAGGCATAGCTGATCTGTTTGACGGTTCTGTTGCAAGAAAGATAAAACGTACAGAAGAAGAAAAAAGCTTTGGAGTACAGATTGATTCTTTGGTAGACGTTATAAGCTTTATAGCATTGCCTATAACGCTGCTTACAACGGCGGGTATGAATAAGCCGTATCATGCTGTGCTGTTTGCGTTGTTTGCTCTGTGCGGTATTGCACGACTTGGATATTTTAACGTAGTTACGGCAGATACAGAAAAAGCAGTAAAGTATTATACAGGTCTGCCCGTAACATACTGTGCGCTTATTTTTCCGATCATATTCTTAACAAGATCATATCTGCCTGAAAATATCTTTGTAATAATAATTACTGCTTCTGTTGCAATAGTATCGGCACTTGAAATTCTTAAGGTAAAGGTAATAAAACCCAAAGGTGCTGCATATGCCTTTTTCGGCATTATAGCAATAGCGTTGATAGTGGTTTACTTGGGAACCACTGAATAAATCGCGTTCTGCGGACTGAGCACCCATCTCGCTTGCCTTTTTAGTCAAATTGCACTCAAATCACTTGAAATACGTCAGTATAGTCTCGCCTGCCGGCTCGGTCGGTGCTTCTGCCTTCGGCAGAGGTCTCCACCGGAGACCCGCACCCTGCGTGATTTTCGCACAATTTGCCTGAAAAAATTCTAAGCGATACGGGCACTCGATTTAATCAGTGTTTTCCTTGTTGTTTTAAGGGAGTATCGTATATGAAAATATATGACAGGTGCAAAAAAGAGTATATCGAAACCGAACAGTACGGTCAAGGAAAGCTTGAATTTCTATATGGTAATCCATTCGGCAGAATACTGTTAAAAATAGTAGTATCTCCTTTTACTTCAAAGATATATGGAAAATACAACAGCCTGCCTGCTTCGGCAAAAAAAATACCTGAATTTGTAGATAAATATAATATTCGTTTAGATGAATTTGAAAAGACAAGGTATAATTCCTTTAACGATTTTTTTACGAGAAAACGCAAACCGGATAAGATGAATATAGATAAAAACATCGACACTTTGATATCTCCGGCAGACTCAAAGCTGCTTGTGTACGATATTACAGATGAACTGAAAGTTTTTATAAAGGGCAGTACATACACATTAAACGAGCTTGTAAGAGATAAAACAGATATTTCAGATTATAAAGGCGGTATTTGTCTGGTGTTCAGACTTTGTATGGACGACTATCACCGTTACTGCTTTATAGATAAAGGCAGGCTTTTAAAAAGCTATTACATTAAAGGCAAGCTTCACACTGTAAGCTCTATTTCTAAAGAGTATAAGATTTTTAAAGAGAATACAAGAATTGTGAGTATATGTGATACAGAAAACTTTGCTCAGATCGTACAGATAGAAGTGGGGGCACTGTTAGTAGGCAGAATTGTTAATCATGAAATAACAATGTTTTCAAAGGGTGAGGAAAAAGGATATTTTGAGCCTGGTGGTTCGACAATAGTATTGCTTTTGAAAAAGAATACAGCCCAAATTGACAGCGATATTTTACAGCAAAGCGGAAACGGAACTGAAACAATTGTAAAATACGGAGAAAGGATCGGTAAGAAGATAAATGCTTAAAAGACTTCATATTTATTTTAAGGAAAGATATCCTATTATCCCAAGATTATTATTGGGATTTATAGTATTCGGCGAAATACATTTTATCGTATTGCTGAATGAGGGCGTAACAAAGTTTAATATAGGTATACAAGAGTTTGTAGGTTCATTTACCGTGTTTTCTTTTCTTTTGTGGCTTCGCATAGCTGATGATCTCAAAGACTTTGAAACTGATAAAAGGCTATTCCCTGACAGACCGCTGCCGAGCGGACGAGTATATAAAAAAGATGTAATGATCATATGTACAATAGTTGAAGCCATAACCGTTATTTTAAATGTATTGTTTATGAATAACCTATTGTTTTTTGTTATACTATATGTATACGGTTATCTTATGAGCAAATGGTTCTTTAAAAAAGCAAAAATACAGCCAAGCTTACCGCTTGCGCTTGTTACGCATAATCCGGTACAGATGATAGTCAATTTGTATATTGTATCATTTACAGTAATAAAGTATGGAATACCCGCAATTTCGCTGACAAACTGCATGGCACTCTGGACGC
Source organism: Clostridia bacterium (assembly GCA_017402845.1). GTDB lineage: Bacteria > Bacillota > Clostridia > Oscillospirales > Acutalibacteraceae > RUG592. The sequence continues at coordinate 40,466 of JAFPLH010000051.1, read as the reverse complement.
TTTATTTTCCTGCCCTTATCTGGGAGGTATCACGAAAAATCAAAGCACCAAAAGATGAAAACGACTATACAACTTACTCAAAGCTTTTTGGTTATAAGAAATCCACACGTTTTGTAATGATATTGACAATTGTTGATATTATTACAAACTTTATACTTGTATACAGACTAAACAAGATTTCTGTTGCAGTACTATTCCTGCTTGTTTCGTGGATGACATGGAAATTTATTCAGTTCATGAAAGATCCGGAAAAGTTTGTTATTGTTGATAAGGTTGAACGCTATACATATTTGCAGGAAACAACCATGCTTTTGACAATAGTTGCTTTTCTGATATTCGGTAAGATATGATGATAGGACAAAAGGCTGTAAATCTTGAAAAGCTGAAAAAAGGCGGCATTAACGTACCCGAATTTTCTGTTATCAGTTATGAACAATTACGCAAAGGACAGATAGATCTGTCAACGCTGTCGGTGCTGCAAAACAACTATTCAGGCAAATTTGCTGTAAGAAGTTCAGCGTCTGTTGAAGACAGCGACTCTGCAAGCTTTGCAGGACAGTTTAAAACATTTCTCAATGTTAATAAGAGCGATATTGAAAAGAAGGTCAAACAGTGCTTTGATTCTCTCAGTTCAAGCAATATCAAAGAATATGCAAAGAACAACTCAATTTCACTTGATGACATTCAGATGGATGTTATTGTTCAGCGTATGGTCAATGCAGATATTTCGGGTGTGATATTTACGTCTAATCCTCAGGGACTTCTTAACGAATCTGTAATAACAGCAGGTAAAGGTCTCGGTGAAGGTGTTGTATCAGAAAAGGTAGATACTACAACTTATTATTACAGTACAACAGATAAGCTTTATTATTATGTTGGCAAAGAGAATATCTTGTCTGAAAATCTTGTTGAACAGCTTATCTCGATTTCAAAGAAGATAAAAACAATTGTCGGTGAATATATTGACATTGAATTTGCGGTTGAAAGCGGAAATATATATATTTTGCAGGCAAGAAAAATAACCACACTTAACGGAGATACACCGCTGATACTTGATAACAGCAATATAGTAGAAAGCTATCCGGGAGTATCGTTACCGCTTACGGTATCATTTGTACATATGGTATATTCCGGTGTATTCAAAGGAGTATGCAAAAGAATAGTCAAAAATGAGAACGTAATCAACCAAAAGCAAGATGTTTACAATAATATGGTAGGCAGCGCCAACGGAAGAATATACTATAAAATAAGCAATTGGTATACGGTACTGAAATTTTTGCCTTTCAGCAAAAAGATAATTCCTGTCTGGCAGGAAATGCTCGGAGTAAAAGCAAAAAGCTATACAGGCGAAGAAGTTAAAATACCTGGATATGTAAGGGCTATGTCGTATGTGAATTTTGTATCGGAGCTGTTGAGCGTACCAAAAAAAATGGATAAGCTAAACAGAGATTTTTATACTATTAATGATGATTTCTATTCACGGTATAAGGATTCAATGTCAAATGATGAGCTTTGCGTGATATTCAACGAGATAAGAGAAAAGCTTTTCGGAGTATGGGATATTACTTTGATAAATGATATGTATGCTTTTATTTTTACTGCACTTTTGAAAGGCAGATTGAAAAAGCTCGGCAAAACAACAGATCAGATAAATGAGTACATTTCCGGAATATCCGACATTGAAAGTATGAAGCCCATGAAAAGCCTTATTGATATAGCTTATAATAAAGATAAGTATTCATCAACTGAATACGAACAGGCAAAACAGGGGTATATAAGTAAATACGGTGATCGCTGCCTTGAAGAACTCAAACTTGAAAGCAGAACATTTCGTACCTCGCCGGAGCTTTTTGACGAAAGAATAGAATTTTATCGTCAGGACAGAAAACGTCTTGAACAGCTATACAGCGATCTTCAAAAGCATGGTATACATGATGATAAAAAACAAGATCTTTTGACAGCAGCTTTGTACAAAAAAGCGTCTTTGGGAATTAAGAACAGAGAAGTATCAAGACTTAACAGAAGCCGCATTTACGGTATAGTAAGACAAATATTCCTGGCAGTCGGAGGTAATGCGGCCAAGCAGGGAATAATTGAGAGTACAAGAGATATTTTTTATTTAACTGTTGATGAGCTTTTTAATATTCCTCAAAATGCTAAAGCCATTATCGAACAGAGAAAAGAACAGTATGCTCTTTTTGAAAAACTGCCGGCGTATACAAGGCTTATTTTTGAACATACAGAGTTTGATAAAAATCATGCAAGTGTGAACAGCCACAAAAAGAGTCTGTCAAAAGACAGACTCAGCGGTACACCGTGTTCATTTGGTATTGTTGAAGGCGAAGCCTGCGTAATAACTGATGTAAAGTCTGTCGAAAATATCAGAGGGAAAATACTTGTTACAAAAATGACAGATCCGGGTTGGGTATTTCTGCTGGCGTCTGCAAAGGGAATAATATCTGAAAAAGGCTCTTTGCTGTCGCATACGGCGATAATATCACGAGAATTAAAAATACCGTCAATAGTAGGAGTAGACGGACTACTTGATACTATACAAAGCGGAGATATAATACGTATGGACGGCAGCAGCGGTATTATTGAGATACTGCGAAAGGAGCAGAAAAGATGAACATAGTTAAATTTGACAATGAAAAAAAATATATCAAAGATTTTATTCTACTTGCTGAAACGCTTTATTCCGGTAACGATAATATGGAGGCCCCATCTGATATAAAGAAGTTTTTGACAGGTACTCATACTCTCTCAAAATATTTTACTCTTGATAAATTTCTGATTTATGATAATAATAAGCCCGTGGGCAGATTTGCGATCACGGTATATCCTGATGATGATACTGCATATATTGGCTTTTACGAATGTTTTGATGATGATAATACAGCGAAGTTTTTGTTTGAAGAAGCAGAGGCTTTTTGCAGAAAGAAAGGATACAAAAAAATAGTAGGTCCTGTTGACGGCTCTTTCTGGCAGAAATACAGACTAAAGATAAATATGTTTGATCTGCCGCCTTATACAGGCGAACCGTATAACAAACCATATTATTACAAGCAGTTTACCGATAATGGCTTTAATGTGTGTGAGCATTATACCTCTAATCGTTTTCATGCGATAGATGAAAGTTATACAAACGAAAAATACGAAGACCGATACAAAGAGTTTTTGAAAAACGGTTATCGAATAGAAAGCCCCACGCAAGATAATTTTGACAGTATTGTTGACGAAGTGTATTATATGATAACCGAGTTATACAGCGACTTTCCGATTTTCAAAGCATTATCAATAGAGGATTTCAGAGAAATATACCACAGCTACAAGCTTATAATGAATATGAGCATGACAAAAATTGCGTATTACAACGACAAAGCGGTTGGCTTTTATATCAGTATACCTGACTATTCAAATCGGGTATATCATGCAACACTGCTCGATCTTCCCAAAATAATGAATATAAAGAAGTCACCAAAGCAATATGTTATGCTTTATATGGGTGTACGTCCGCAGCATAAAGGTCTTGGAAAAGCGCTTGTTTACAGCATAATGCAAGAGCTTGCAAAAAACAATCTTCCAAGTATAGGTGCGCTTGCCCGTGACGGAAAGCCTACACAGAAGTATGTATCAGAAGAAGTAACGGGTGTATATGAATATGTACTGCTTGAAAAGGTACTTTAAACGGAGGTTTTTAAAATGAATACACTTGATACATTTTTAACAAGTGCCGCAGAAAAATGGCATGATAATGATTATTTACATCAATCGGGAAGGACAGAAACATTCGGCAGCTTTTTTGAAAAGGTAAACTATTTAGCAGCTTATTTGTTGAATAACAATTATGGCAATAAAAAAATAGGTATATTCAGTCCTAACAGTATCGAGTGGATGATAACCGATATTGCTGTAATGAATTATGTAGGTGTCAGCGTTGGTTTGTCGAAGGACTGGAAGTATGACGATCTTGTTTATGCTTTGAAAAAGTGCGATATAGAATGTCTTTTTTACTCCGAAGTATACGCAGAGTTCATAGAAAGGGCAAAGGAGATTTTTAACACAGTAACATTTATCTGTATAGAAAAAGAATTTGACAAATGTATAAGTGAGGGAAAAGCTTGTTACAGCAGTATGATACCGCTTCCAACAAAAACAGATGATGAGCCTGCTAAAATAGTATTAACGAGTGGTTCTACTTCATTTCCGAAAGCGGTATTGCTTTCAATAAGGAATATATTTTCTGGTTGGAAAGCACTTGCACGCAGAGTACAGGCTGATGAAAATGATATTTGTTATTTATTCTTACCGCTAAGTCATACATACGGTTCAATTTATAATTTTATATACTCATTGGTATTTGGGTATGAGATATATCTTGCCGAAAGCATAAAGACAATGGCTCAAGAGATGAGTACGATCAAACCGACTTTGTTCTCAGGTGTACCGATAGTATTTACAAAATTCTGCGAAGCAGCCGATCAGAATTCTATACCGCTAAAATACTTACTTGGCGGAAGAATAAGATATTTATTCTGCGGTGGTGCAAATCTTACCGAGGAGCTGCGAAAAAGATACATAAAAGAAGGTATGTACCTTATGAACGCTTATGCTCTCTCTGAAACTGCGTCTGCTTTTAGTCTGGATTATCCTGATGATGAAAACATAAGCAGCGTGGGAACATTGTTTGAGGAGCTTGACGCAAAGGTCATCAATGCAGATGAAAACGGATTCGGTGAACTTGCCGTAAAGGGCGATAACATTTTTCTTGGATACTATAACGACGAAAAAGCCACAAAAGCAGCCTTTGACAGCGAAGGCTATTTCTGTACGGGAGATATAGGCAGTATAAAGGATAGTCATGTTTATGTTAAGTGCAGAAAGGATACTATGCTCGTTCTGCCGAACGGAGAGAATGTTTCTTCAAACGCTCTTGTGAAAAGGGTTAAAATGATAGATGATTCAATTCGTTCTGTAAAGCTTTACATAAGAGATGATTCATTGACGGCTGATATATACAGCTCGTCGCAGCTTGATTGGGATAAACTGATTGATGAGTTGAATACATCATTGCCGAAGTATGAAAGGATAATCCGATATAATATTATTGATCCATCTCTATTGCTTAAATAAAAATTATTATGGGTCTCTCTAAAAACCTGCCGTCGTTCAGATGTGAAGTAGATTTAGTCGGCAGACGGCACTTTAAAATCGCCGGCATACTGACGTATGTCAAGATTTTTTGTGCAATATGACGGCTGAAGATACGGTGCAGATGGGCGGCGTGAGGTTTTTAGAGGTGCCCTTATGCTTTTTGTATATTTTTGTTGAAATATGCGATAGTTTATGATAATATAAGAATAAGCAAAAGGTAACGGAGGTAATAAAATGGATTTTTCAAGTATGATGAGGGATAATCGTAAAGCTGTAATAGTGGTAGCTTCTCTATTGGTATGCGGAGTGCTTTGTTTATGCTTGCAGCAATCAAGTCCTGTATACCGTATTATACATAAGGGTGCAGCAAAAAAGCTTGAAGAAACTCTGATGTCTGAAGAATGGGTTTGCTATGATATGGTGTCTTTGGCAGGTGTAGAAGCAAAAGCCGGAAGAATGCTTGTATTCAATGATGGAACTGTATCAAGCTACATAATTCCGGATGGCAATTTTTCATTACAGGGAAAAGAGATGATAGTACGCAAGCTTGAAAACGAATGGACTTATGACTTGATAAACGGCAGCACTTTTGCGGTAGATATACCCGGAATGAAGCTTAAATCAAAAGTTTCGTTTGAAGAAAATGGAGATGTTCTTGTACTTAGTCCTTCTCTGCCTTATGGCGAAAAGACAAAAAAGTGGTGTAGAAAAGCACGCTTTATTGAAAAATATCCTGAACACGCAAAGCTGTTTAAGGATTAAAATGATAAACGCTTTTGTACAATAAACAAAACGAGGCTGTCCTGTTCGGGGGCAGCCTTTACTATCAAAAGAAAGTGTTAAGGGGTGAAATTATGATCTATATTACAGGCGATACTCACGGAGTATATAATGATCTGATGTATAGAATAGAGAAATATTCTCTCGGTGAAGATGATATATTGATAGTTTGCGGTGATTTTGGCTTTGTTAAACGAGAAGATGAATATAATTACTGTCTTGATAAGCTAAGCCGGCTGCCGTTTACAATTGCATTTGCAGACGGTAATCACGAAAATTTTGATTTGATCGAAGCTTACCCTGTACAGGAGTGGAACGGGGGAAAGGTACATCAAATATCCGAAAATATTTTTCATATGATGAGAGGGCAATTGTTTACAATTGAAGATCGTACATTTTTTACAATGGGCGGAGCATATTCAATAGATAAAGCCTTTAGACGTGAGGGAATAAGCTGGTGGAAACAAGAGCTGCCAACTAATGAGGATTATAAAACTGCGAGTGATACCCTGAAAAAATGTGATTACACGGTAGATTATATAATAACTCACACGTTACCCGAATCTGTAATATATGCATTAGGATATTTTCCGGATATGCATGACAGAGAATTGACGGGCTTTTTTGAATGGCTAAGAGGCAGAGCAGGTTTCAAATATTGGTTTGGCGGACATTTTCACGTTGATAAAAAAATTGGAAATAATTATGTTTTGTATGAAGATGTGGTCAAACTGAATGATATAGAATAATTGATTTTTATTTTTTCGCAGCTTATGAATAATTACAGAAACTCCGCAAATACTATAAACAGTACAGCAAGTGTACTAAGGAACTACTGATTTCAGTGTTTCTAAATTATTATTTAAAGGAGATTTTCTTATGAATACAAAAGCTAACCATAGCATTAAATGCTCCGTAAACGAATGTGAACACCACTGCAATGCCGAGAACTATTGTTCTTTGAACTGTGTTACTATCGGTACACACGAGGCAAATCCGACATTGTGTAAGTGTGTAGACTGTGAGTCTTTTCAGCTCAAGAACAAAACAAATCAGGGCAGTGTAAAATAATACAGCACAAATAATCTTAAGGCAACACAGCACAAAGACCGACTAACATCAGTTGAAAATGTGCGTGCATATTTTCTATGGTACACAAATTCCCCTTGAAATACGTCGGTATTCCTGAGGTCACTTTATGTACTTACATGAGAAAAATCTGCTGCGTATCTTAAACACTGATTTTATGCTGTATTGCTTTAAAAACTAATAGTTCAATCAACACTTTAAGTTGCTGTCTCACTAAGCCACAAAAAAAGAAAGACCGGGTAGCCTAAACGGGTTGCCCGGTCAATACTTTAGTTGTATATTGCATCTCTAAGGAAACACTGAATAAATCACGTCCTGCGGACTGAGTATCCCTCTCGCTTGCCTTTTTTCGTCAAATTGCACTCAAATCACTTGAAATACGTCAGTATTCCGGCGTGATTTTCGCACAATTTTCCTGAAAAAAATCTAAGCGATACGGGCACTCGATTTAATCAGTGTTTCCCTAAAACCTGCTGTCATTCAGATGTGCCGTAGATTTAGTCGGCAGACGTCACTTTAAAATCACCGGCATACAGACGTAAGTCAAGATTTTTTGTGCAAAGTGACGGCTAAAGAAACGGAGCACAAGAATCCCGACTTTTATCATTATTTAAGGCAACACCGCACAAATACCGTCTGACGGCTTTGTACCAAATTTGCTTGATCTTTTTTCGTCATACTGCACAGAAATTCCTTGACATACGACAGTGTGCCTGCGAAATTTCTGTACAATCTGACGAAAAAATCTACTGCGAATCTTCGGCACAATATCTGTGCAGTATTGCCTTAAAAGTCGGGATAGAATATTTTGTATAATTTGTACAAATAGAACCGAAAAAGATATACAAAAAGCAGAAATTAACAAAATTACAGCCTTTTGATTTACATTATACTTAACATAATGATACAATACTATTATTAAAGCATAATACAGTCAAAAAAGGCAGCATATTACAAAGAGCGTGTGACGATTAAAAACTGACTTTAAATGACTTTCTGACCTTATGTGGGATGTGTTTAAATGTTTAAGGTTACATTTATTGAAATCGTTATCGCAATAACTATATTGTGGATAGTGAACAGAGCGTTGGTATATTTAAAGACTAAAAAGCTTGATATCAAGCATGAAATAAAACTGATATTAGTATATATTTGTCTTGTTGTGATAGCAAGGATCGTGTATTTTCCGTATCATTTGGTAAATGGGCATATAGGAGATATGATCTTTGATAAAAGTAAAATACTTCCTTTTAATCTTAATCTGATCCCTTTTAAAAATCTTATACAATCATTTCATGCGTGGGGCAGATTTATTTTTATCGGAAATATAATAATGTTTATTCCCATTGGAATAGTATGGCCGTTTTGCTTCAAAAAGCTTGATAATATCAAAAAAACAGTATTGGCAGGTTTTTTGTTTTCTATTCTGATAGAGCTGTCACAACTGCTGTTGTACGAAAGATTTACTGATATAGATGATCTTATCACAAATACCTTTGGTGTATTTATCGGTGCAGCATTATATTTTCTGATATTATCAAAAATAATAGAGAAAATAACCCAAAAGTTTATCAACAGAAAAAAGTAACTGCCTATGAAAAGCTTTTAAAAGCAAACATAGGCAGTTTATTGTAATAATTATCTGATGATCTGGTTTATCTTATTTGCGTAGAAATAAATAAATTCGAGAATAGTAGGCACACCCTTTGAAGAATTTATTCTCGCGGTATAATGCTTCGATAATACGTCAATATCAGTAAGATCCCATGCACGTTCAATGGCATTCTGCATTGCACGTTCAACGCTTCCCGAAGATTTATTGAATTTTTTCCCGATATAAGCGGAAATGTTATGAGTGGGATTGCTGATTGTGATTTTGATAGCTTCTTTCAGATACTTAAAACCAGGTACCTTTGGGTTGATGCCGATATCAATAAGTTCTTCGTTTATCAGATCATCGATTTCGTTTTCGGCATATTCATCTTCGTGATAATGATTCAAGTGAACAGTCTGTTTATTAGTAAGAAGGTGTTTTGCATTTTTCTCACATTGTAATATCTCACCCGAAAGCATTCTCAAAAAATCAATTGGAGTTTCTTCGCTATAATCCTCTTGTTTTTTATACATAATAAAATCAGCACCAAGTCTTCTGGCAATTTCATATGTTGTACTGCTTGTGTTAAATGTTGTAATAAGTATAAAAGGAGAACTTAAACCAAGTGTCTTTATCTCTTTAAGAACGTCAAAGCCGCTGCCTTTTCCGTGATGAAGCTTCAAGTCAAGGATCATAGCGTCGGGCTTTTGTTCTTTAATACAATTGACAGCGTCCTGAGCATTATTAACGGAAGCGATCAATTCTATATTATCATACGATTCTGCTATTTTTTTGATTCTGTCGCAGGTTGTTAAATCATCGTCCACAAGTAGTACAGATAATGTTTGTTTCATGTTGTAATACCTCATATAACAGAACAATAGATTTATGACTATTTGATTGAATTATATCACGTAATTCTAAAAAATCAATATAAAACCACAAAAAAATACATACATAAACCTATGTGAATAATTTGATCGATTTGTTATAATATAGTTGAAAGGTTGCTATAAGGCAGAAGTTGAACTGCCTTATTCAATTCCGGAAATAAGGGTATTTTTCTGAGAGATTTAGTTTATAGTTTTCACACCAAAAAATATACAATTATCTACTTTTCGGAAAAATGCCCTTATTTTTTATGACATAACAACATGACAAACCACTCATGGCGAGTGGTTTTTTTGTTAGCAGTAAGAAAAATTCCACATAAATTCCTAATTACTTCCTAAATGATTCCATAAATAGGGTATATAATACAATCAACAAAAAAGAAACGAGGTAATCAAAATGAAAAAAACTTCTTTAAATATGTTATTAGCTGCTATTCTTATAGGTACGGTACTCACAGGCTGTCAAGCCACAACAGGAAATGATATGGTCAGTGTATCAGCGAATAGTGAAACAGTATCTTCCGAAGCTTACGTTGAAAGCACCATAACAAATACAGCCGATACAACAGAAAACACCGGCAGTACAACGACTTCAGAAGCAGCAACATCTGCTGCAAGTTCATCACAGAAAAGCGAGAGTGTAGCTGATAAAAAGTCAGAAAAAACTGAAAACAGCTCGCAGCTTGTAACCGAGATATCTTTAAACACAACGGGCGTTATTGATACAACAGATATGTTCAGCACGAGAGATCTAACTCAAACGGCAGATACAAAAGACGCAAAAAGCATTACTGTTTCAGACGGCAAGACTATTGAAATAACCGAAGAAGGTGTATACATTATCAGCGGTACAGCAAAGAACTGTACTATAAAGATCAATGTTGAAAACACAGAAAAGGTACAGCTCGTACTTGACGGCGTTTCGATAACAAACGACAGCACACCTGCAATATATGTTGTATCAGCCGACAAATGCTTTGTTACAACGACAGAAAGTGAAAACAGTCTTTCTGTAACAGGCACATTCACAGCCGACGCAGATACAAACACAGACGCAGTTATATTCTCGAAAGATGATATTGTATTCAACGGTTTAGGCACGCTTAATATAAATTCATCAGGAAACGGAATTTCGGGCAAAGATGATATTAAGATCACTGGTGGCACTTATAATATCACAAGCAAATCAGACGCAGTTGAGGCTAAAGACTCTATAAGAATTTGTGACGGTACACTTAATATCAGCTCGTCAAAGGACGGTCTGCACAGCGAAAATGACGAAGACGATACAAAAGGCTACATCTATATATCCGGCGGTACTCTCAACATTACCGCATCATCAGACGGTATCAGAGGAACAACATACACACAGATAGACGGCGGTACGGTAAGCGTTACAGCAAGCGAGGGTATAGAAAGCACATATATTCAGATAAACGGCGGTACAACCAACGTTTCCGCAACTGATGACGGAATAAATGCTTCTCAGAAAAGCAAGTCATTAGGTACTCCGGTCTTTGAGATCACAGGCGGTACATTGACCGTAACAATGAACGGAAACGACGTTGACTGCATAGACTCAAACGGAAACATCATTGTATCAGGCGGTACTATCGAAGTAAGCTATCCCGAACAGGGACCGTCAGAGTCATTCGATTATAACGGTACAGCAACCTTTACAGGCGGTACTATAATCATAAACGGGCAGCAGGTAGACTCCATACCACAGGGTATGATGATGGGCGGCGGCCGAGGCGGCATGAACGGCGGCTTTGGCGGTATGAATGACGGATTCGGCGGAAGACCGAATATGGGCTTTGGTTTCTGAACATCAGAAATAGATAGAAACTTTGAAAGGAATGGTAACTATGAAAAACAAAAAAGTGCTTGCCGCAGCTTGTGCAGTTATGTTATTGCTTACGGCAGCAGGTACGGTAACTGCATATGCGGCTGATACTACTGTATCAGGCAGCACATCATCAGCAGCACAGAGTACCGATACCGAAAAGAAAAGCACAGACAGTGAGAAAGGCGAGTATGAACGTACAGGCAGACATTCTCGTTCAACAGACAGTACAGAGGATCAGTCTGTAACACGCAGCAAAAGAAAACACACAGCAAATGCCGATGATAACGGCGATACAAGCACAAAGCGAGCAAAGAAAAAGCGCAGACACAAAAAGAAAACAGACAGCGAACAAAACACTGATTCAAGCAGCACTCAGAAGGATACTACTTCAAAGACAACCTCCGGCAATACTCAGAAGAATAATACTTCAAAATCAACGTCTGTCACATAAGTAATCTGCTATCTGACATCTTACACAAGGAAAAGCATTTACAGATCGTGCGAAAAGGTGCGGTCTGTAAATGTCGTAAAAAAACAATCTGTACATAATTTTTATTTTAGTGTATAATATGATTATAAATTATGGGCAACACCGCGCAAAGACTGCCTGAATGCTTTGCGCCAAAACTGCTTGATTTTTTCGGCACGATCATTGTGCGGTATTGTCTATAATATACCGATGAATAATAGTTATCGAGGAGATAAAAGTTATGTATAGAATATTGATAGTAGATGATGAGCCGGATATAATCCAACTGATAAAACGTTATGCTGAGCGTGAGGGGTATGAAACAGTAAGCGCAGAAGACGGCAGCCAGGCAATTGAGCTTTGCCGGAACAATGATTTTGACGCAATTGTAATGGACGTTATGATGCCTGATACAGACGGCTTTACAGCCTGCAAAAAAATACACGAATTTAAAGATATTCCCGTATTAATGCTCTCTGCAAGGGGAACGGAATACGACAAGCTTTTTGGTTTTGAAGTGGGTGTTGACGATTATGTAACAAAACCATTCTCACCTAAAGAGCTAATGGCAAGAGTAAAGGTGATAATCAGCCGTCACAGTGTTCAGAAGCCCCAAGAAACAAGCAGGGTGAAAGCAGGAGGAATAGAAGTAGATACTCTCGGCAGAAACGTATATATAGACGGCGAAAAAACAGAGCTTACCGCAAAAGAGTATGCTATACTTGTTTATTTTATAGAAAACCGAGGTATAGTATTATCAAGAGATAAAATACTGAATGCCGTTTGGGGGTACGATTATTTTGGTGATGACAGAACGGTAGACTGGCAAATAAAGCTTTTGAGAAATAAACTCGGAAAATACCGTGACGCTATTCACACCATACGAGGGGTGGGCTATAAATTTGAAGAAAAAACCTAAATCCTTTAAAAATAAGCTCCTGATATATTTCATGCTGTTTGCCGCTGTTATTTTTTCGGTTTTGTGGCTTTTGCAAACGGTATTCTTACAGAGCTTTTATAATAGAATGTTAATAGACAATACAAAAAAAGCAGCGCAGTCAATAAGAGAAAACAGCGAGTGTGAAAACATAACAAGTATTATTGATTCTGTTTCATGGGACAATTCAGTTCTTGTATTTGTAACAGACGAGAACGGAAAGGTTTTGTATTTTTCAGACGAATTCAAGGGCGCAGGACAAAAAAACCATAACGTTGCGAATCTTAACGGCGAACACAACGATAACGGCATAAAAAACAAACACGGGAACGGTTTTCGCAATTTGCCCGAAGAATACGGAGAATTTCTTGAAAGACTCACAGACAGCGGCGAAGATACCATAGAATACAGCAACGATAATATATACGTATACGGTACATATATTGACTACTACAACTCAGAAAGCAAAGCGATCCTTTATGTAAGTACAACTCTTGATCCTGTCGGATCGGCTGTAACTATTATAAGATTTCAGCTTGTATGGGTTACTGCTTTATCTTTGATAGTTGGATTTGTTTTTGCGTGGTTTATCGCCAAAAGCTTTGGAAAGCCTGTTGCACAGTTATCTGAAAAAGCAAACCGATTAGGTGAGCAGGATTATCCTGAAAGCTTTGAAAAGGGCTTTTGTTCAGAGCTTGACGAGTTGAGCAAAAAGCTTGACAGTACGTCTGAAAAGCTAATTGAAACACGTGCGTTTCAAACAGAGCTTCTTGCAAATGTATCGCACGATCTGAGAACGCCGCTGACCATGATAAAAGGCTATGCGGAGATAATAGCAGATACTTCTTGGGACGACGAGGAACAATGCAGAGCAGATGTGGCTGTAATTGTAAGAGAAACAGACAGACTTACCTCTCTTGTGAATGAAATACTTGAATACTCGGAGTTGAAAACAGGAGAAGTACCGCATGAATTTGTAAGGGTAGATCTCAGTGCGTTGACGAAAAAGGTTTGCAAAAGCTTTGAGGAGCTTTACAAAGGAAAAGAAGAAAATATAGAAACCAATATTCAGGACTCCGTATTTGTAAACGGTATTTCGGGACGTCTTGAGCGTGCGGTGTACAATTTGATAGACAATGCTTTTCGATATACCGACAACAGCCGCACAGTTACCGTAAGGCTTAGTGCAACTGATACAGCGGTAAAAATAGAAGTAACCGATTACGGCAGCGGAATACCCGAAACAGAAATAGAACATATCTGGGACAGATATTACACCTTCCGACAGAGAAAGGGCAAAGGTGTATCGGGGCTTGGTCTTGCGATAGTAAAACAAACTGTTGAAATGCACGGCGGAAAATGCTACGCCGAAAGTACGCAGGGAAAGGGAAGTACATTTGTTATAGAGCTTGAAAGATGTAAATAGGGCAATACCTCGCAGAAAAAATGTCGGATTTGTGCGCTGCTGTCCTGAAAGCTGCTGCTGTATTGCGGCAGCTTTTTGTTTATATAACGCTGATTATTTAACAGATACATAAACTGTAACATTTTCGACAATACTTTCTATTGTTTTATTTTGTGTTGTGTGATATAATTAGAGCATAATGGATAATTTTATCATAAAATGAAAACAAAACAGAGGTATGAAGATATGGATAAGAAAAAGACAAATGAAGAAAAGCAAGCATTTGTTCGCAACAGGAGAGAAAAAAGAGAACAGTGTTTTGCTGTTTTGTTTGAGATGACCTTTGGCGATGAATCGGTGGATGATATACTTGACAAGGCTGTCGAATCTCGCATTATAGAAACAGATGATTTCATGATGAATATTCTTCACTGTTTTGAGCAAAACAAATCAGAGATAGACTCACTTATTGAAGCTAATCTGAAAAAATGGACGTTGAGCCGACTTTCAAGAACAACACGCAGTATCTTAAGATGTGCCGTTGCCGAGGTCAAAGCAATAAAAACACCTGCAAGTATTGTAATAAACGAATCAGTAGAAATTGCGAAGAAGTTTTCAACCGAACAAGACGCAGCATTTATTAACGGCGTACTCGGAGCAATGTCAAGAAACGGCGGTATTTAAAAATGAAAGAGCATAGTCTTGTTCTTGGAATCGACACGAGCAATTATACAACGTCAGCCGCACTTTATAACTTGGATACACATGAAGTGATATCTGAACGAAAGCTGCTGCCCGTAGCTGATGGACAGTGCGGACTAAGGCAGAGCGACGCTGTTTTTCATCATACTCAGCAGCTTCACGAGGTAGTATCAAGATTGTTTGATAAAGCAGAGTATAAACCTGTGATAAAAGCGATAGGCGTTTCGTCACGTCCTATTGATAAAGAAGGATCATATATGCCGTGCTTTACCGTTGGAGTAAATGCTGCAAATATTCTCGGAACAGTTCTTGGCGCACCAGTATATACCTTTTCTCATCAACAGGGGCATATCGCAGCGGCAATATATTCTTCTGGATCGGAATATCTCTATAACAGAGAATTTATAGCGTTTCATGTTTCAGGCGGTACTACTGAAGCCGTGATCGTCACACCCGATAAAGATAGTATTTTTTGTACTAAGTTAGCCGCAAGATCACTCGACCTTCACGCAGGACAGGCGGTTGATCGTGTGGGTGTAGCATTGGGTTTGTCGTTTCCCTGCGGAAAAGAGCTTGAACAGCTTGCTTTGAACTATACAAGGTCTGTTAAGGTGAAAACGTGCATAAAGGGCTGCGACTGCTGTCTGTCGGGAATCGAAAATATCTGCAAAGATCTTATTAAGCAAGGTGAAAGCAAAGAGCGTGTTGCCCGAACATGTCTTGAATTTCTGAGTCAGTCAATAGAACAGATGAGCAGCGCCGTTATAGAGAAATACGGACAAATGCCTGTATTGTTTGCAGGCGGAGTGATGTCTAATAGTATTATAAGAGAGAATCTTGCAAAAAAATTTGATTGTATTTTTGCAAAGCCTGAGTTTTCTACTGATAATGCGTGCGGAACCTGCGTGCTTACTGCGTTGAAAGAGGTGCATTGATGAATATTTCTGTATTAACAGTATCTCAGCTTATGACATATGCCAAATCGGCGGTAGAAGATGACGATACTTTAAAGAATATCTATATTACGGGAGAAATATCAAATTTCTATAATAATGCAAGATCAGGACATTTGTATTTCTCTTTGAAAGATAGATCTTGTGTTGTTAAATGTGTAATGTTTTCAGGGTATGCTTCTCAGCTTTGTTTTGTACCGCAGGACGGTATGAAGGTCATACTTAACGGTTCGGCAACCGTGTATACTGCGGCAGGTCAGTTTCAGATCATAACGTACAGTATGCAGCCCGACGGAGTGGGATCATTGGCGCTTGCATACGAACAGTTAAAGCAAAGGCTTGAAAAAGAGGGATTGTTTGACGCAGCGCATAAAACAGAAATTCCCGAAATACCCAAAAAGATAGGAGTTATCACATCAGAGGGCGGCGCAGTAATACAAGATATCCGTAATGTTGTATCACGCAGATATCCGCTTGCTGAGATCGTTTTGTGTCCTGTTGCGGTACAGGGCAATACAGCTCCTCCGCAGCTTACAGCAGCCGTAAATCTGTTTAACAGACTTGATAATGTTGATGTGATAATAATAGGCAGGGGCGGCGGCTCGTTTGAAGATCTGAACTGCTTTAATGACGAAGCACTTGTAAGAGCAATATATAATTCTCATATTCCCGTAATTTCTGCGGTAGGGCATGAAACAGATTTTACATTATGCGATTTTGTATCGGATATGCGTGCGCCCACACCGTCTGCGGCGGCAGAGCTTGCAGTACCTGACAGAATAGAACTGCTGAACAGAGTTTTTGATATATACTCTTATCTGAAGTATAAGACAAAAACTTGCATAGAAGATGAGTATCAGTCGCTTGACAGATTTTTTTACGAGAAAATATCAGCAAAAAAGCCCGATAGATATTTTGAATCAGAAAAAACCGAACTCATGCGGTTATTACGTGATATAGAGAACAAAACAAAGAATAAGATCAATATTGAAAGTACAGAGATAAAAGCCGCTGCAAACAGGATCAATGCCTTGAACCCAATGGAGCTGCTATTGAGGGGATACAGTGTTACTTTCAAAGAAGGTAATACAGTAAGATCGGTAGAAGAAATAAATGTTAATGACAATATTACCGTACAGCTTTCAGACGGTACTGCAATGTGTACGGTAAACAGTATAGTACATGGAGAATAATAATATGAAAGAATATAATACTTATGAAGAGGCTAAAAAAAGACTCGAAGAAATAGCTGCTCAGATCGAAAACAAAGACATTACATTACAGCAGACGATAGATTTGTATCAAGAGGGCGCAAAGCTTACTGCATTTTGTTATGAAAAGCTGAAAGACGCACAATTAAAATTTTCTCAGATATCATTAGAGAAGATCGGTGACAACAATGAAGAATAATTATATTGAAAAAGTAGAAAATTACTTGTCTGCATTATTACCGTCTGCGAATTGCGAAGAAAAAAGCGTTATCAAGTCAATGGAATATAGTCTGTTGGCAAAGGGAAAAAGACTTCGCCCGACGCTGTTATTGTCGTTTTGTGAAGTATGCGGCGGAGATATCGAGGCGGCATTGCCTTATGCTTGCGCAGTAGAAATGATACACGCATATTCGCTTATTCATGACGATCTTCCTTGTATGGATGATGACGAGCTGAGGAGAGGCAGACCGTCGAATCATATAGTGTTCGGAGAAGATATCGCATTACTTGCAGGCGACGCTTTGCAATCGCTTGCTTTTGAAGTAATGCTTGATAACAAGGCACTTGAAAAAGCAGGAATAAACGGAGCTAAAGCCGCAGGAGTTCTTGCAAAGTGCAGCGGTGCAAGGGGAATGGTTGGCGGACAGGTAATAGATCTTGAAATCGAGGGAAAGTCGCCTTCTCTTGATACTCTTACTCTGATGTACTCAAAGAAAACAGGAGCTTTAATAAAA
Source organism: Clostridia bacterium (assembly GCA_017402845.1). Taxonomy (GTDB): domain Bacteria; phylum Bacillota; class Clostridia; order Oscillospirales; family Acutalibacteraceae; genus RUG592. Next base: position 22,696 of record JAFPLH010000051.1, on the reverse strand, counting down.
GCCGCCTGCGTTATGGGCTGTATTCTTGCAAATGCCGACGAGAATAAAATAAAAGCAGCCGAGAAATACGCAGAGAATATAGGCTTGGCTTTCCAGATCGTTGACGATATACTTGATGTAACTTCTACCACAGAAGTATTGGGCAAGCCTGTCGGAAGTGATAAAGAAAACAAAAAGGTGAATTATGTTACTGTATTAGGATTGGAAAAAAGCCGTGAAATAGTGAATGAACTTACACAGCAGGCTGTAAATGCACTGACAATATTTGAAAACGACGCCGAGTTTCTGAAATCGTTAGCTGTGAGCTTGGCAGATCGTGTATACTGAAAAGGAATGACATATTTTGAGTGAATCAACATATGAATATCTTGATAAAATAAATTCACCTGCGGACTTGAAAAAGCTTTCGATAGATGAATTAAATATACTCTGTTCTGAGATAAGAGATAAGATAATAAAAACTGTTGCGCAAAACGGCGGGCATTTATCGCCTAATCTGGGAACAGTTGAATTGACAGTTGCAATGCATTATGTGTATGATACCCCGACAGATAAAATTGTATGGGATGTCGGACATCAATCTTATACTCACAAAATAATCACAGGCAGAAAAGATAAACTCTCAACAATAAGAACAAAAGGCGGCTTATCGGGATTTCCGAAACGCAGCGAAAGCGAGTATGACGCATTTAACGTGGGACACAGCAGTACGTCTATTTCTGCCGCTTACGGAATTGCACGTGCAAGGGCAGTTAAAGGTGAAAAGGGAAGAACTATCGCAGTAATAGGCGACGGCGCATTAACAGGCGGATTAGCTTTTGAAGGTCTGAACAATGCAGGACGTTCGCCTAAGAATTTTACTGTAATACTCAACGATAATAAAATGTCTATCTCACGGAATGTGGGTTCTATTGCAAGATACCTCACACACATAAGAATCAGACCGGGATATATCAGAACGAAAAAGGTAGTTGAGAAAATTCTTCTTCATACACCGGTAATAGGAAATCCGATAAGAAAGGTAATGCTTCATTCAAAATCAAAGCTTCGTGTTTCGGTCTACCGAAATACTATTTTTGAAGATCTTGGTTTTGTATACTATGGACCTGTTGACGGTCACGATATAGGAAATCTTATAGATGCGCTCAATGCGTCGAAAAATGTAAATCAGGGTGTATTGATCCATGTTATGACGAAAAAGGGCAAGGGATACCAGTACGCAGAGGACGAGCCTACAGCATTTCACGGCATAGGTAAATTTGATATAAACACGGGGGAACCTTTAAGCTCTAAAGATGGATTTTCCGCATACTTTGGTAATGCAATGTGCAGCATGGCAGAAAAAGATAGCCGCATTTGTGCAATAACAGCCGCAATGAAGCTTGGAACAGGTCTTGCGACTTTTGCTCATAAATACAAGGAAAGATTTTTTGATGTAGGAATAGCAGAAGAACACGCAGTAACATTTGCAGCCGGAATGGCAACAGAGGGAATGATCCCAGTATTTGCGGTATACTCGTCTTTCCTGCAAAGATCATACGATCAGATAATTCATGATGTTGCGGCACAAGATGTACATGTAGTTCTTGCTATTGACCGTTCAGGAATAGTCGGAGAAGACGGAGAAACACACCAGGGCGTATTCGATACAGCAATGTTAAATTCTGTTCCGGGTGCGGTAGTATATTCACCGTGTTATTTCAGTGAGCTTGAACATGAGCTGCATAAAGCCATATATAAATATGACGGTATTACCGCTGTCAGATATCCCAGGGGAGCTGAACCGTACAAACCTGATGATTATGTATCAGGCGAGGAGTACACTGTTTACGGCAGCGGAAAAGACGCAGTTGTTGTAACCTATGGCAGAATATTCGGTAATGCGTGCAAAGCAAAAGAAGCATTGAAAAAGAATAATAAAGATATTACAATAATTAAATTAGAACGTATAAAACCGATCAGCCGTGAAGCTGTATCAATTGCCGCAGAGTTTAAAAAGGTCTATTTCTTTGAGGAGGGCATTAAATGCGGCGGAATAGGTGAGAGCTTCTGTTGTATGTTAAACGAACTTGGATTTAAAGGTAATTTTTCACTTACAGCAATAGATAATAAGTTTGTTCCGCAGTCAACTGTGGCTGAAGCGTTGTCAGATTTAGGTCTTGACTGTGACGGAATAGTAAATAAACTAACTTGGAACTAAGGTGATCTTTTGGCAGAAAAAAAACGACTCGACATACTGCTTTACGAGAAAGGACTTGCTGAAAGCAGGGAAAAGGCAAAAGCAGTAATAATGTCGGGTATTGTATATGTAGATAATCAGAAATCCGATAAACCGGGAACGTGTTATCCCGAAACATGTAAAATTGAAGTGAGAGGAAATACGTTAAAGTATGTAAGCCGAGGAGGCTTAAAGCTTGAAAAAGCCGTAGAAGTATTTGACTTTGATCTTAACGGAGTTATCGCTATGGATATTGGTGCTTCACACGGGGGCTTTACTGACTGTATGCTGCAAAACGGAGCAAAAAAGGTATTTGCCATAGATGTGGGTTACGGTCAGCTTGCCTGGAAGCTGCGCAACGATGAGCGCGTGGTAAATCTTGAACGTACAAATTTCCGATACGTAACTGACGAACAGATAACCGAACCGGTGGATTTTTTCAGCGTAGATGTGTCTTTTATATCTTTGAAGCTGATACTTCCTGTTGCAAAGAGATTCCTAAAAGAGGGCGGCAAAGCGGTTTGTCTTATTAAACCCCAGTTTGAAGCAGGAAAAGGCAACGTTGGAAAAAACGGCGTTGTAAGAGATCCCGCAATACATACACAGGTTATAGAAGATATAGTATCGTTTGCCCTTGAAACGTGCTACTCTGTTTTAGGACTTGATTTTTCTCCTGTAAAGGGACCGGAAGGAAATATTGAGTATCTTTTGTTTCTTGGAAATTACGAAGATGTTTCAAAAAACGAAAATATAGACGCAGCAGAGATAGTACGTCTATCACATGAGGTGCTTGGGAAGCATTAAGCAATAAACCAAACCCGTTGGGCGAGGTATGAGTCGTGTTTCCTTTGATAAATAGTACGGAGAGCAAAAAAATGAGAGTTGCAGTAATGCCTAACCGAGATAAACCGGAGGCAATAAATACCGCTAAAGAGATAATATCCTTTTTAAGAAGGTATGAAATAGGTTTTTCAGTACCGCAGGTGTTTGAGAACAGTATAAAAGGTGAAAATATTCTGTATTACAATACGCACCTTGCAACTATTGAAAAATCAGATGTAGTAATAGCTGTCGGCGGCGACGGAACTATAATACATATAGCCAAACACGCCGCCATGCTGAATAAGCCTATACTTGGAGTGAATTGCGGCAGGGTAGGCTTTGTTGCGAATTTAGAGCCTGCCGACATTCCGCTGTTATCAAAGCTTTTTGACAGAACATACAGCATAGACGAAAGAATGTTGCTTGAAGTATCTGTTTGCAGTAAAAACAGAGTCAATACGCTTTATGCACTCAATGATGTAACCGTGTCAAGAGGTTCACTTTCACGAATGGTTGAATTAGACGTAAAATATAACGGCGAATTTATAAATTCATACCGATCAGACGGACTTATACTATCAACTCCGACAGGTTCGACCGCATATTCATTGTCAGCGGGCGGACCGGTTATCGAACCGCATATGAAATGTATCCTGCTGACACCCGTATGTCCTCATTCGCTGTTTACACGTTCCGTATTGTTTTCAGATGATTCGCAGGTATCCGTACTGCCGAACATCAGGTGCGACGCAGATATTTTTGTTACGGTAGACGGAATACAGTCATTTAAAATAGAACAAGGCGACAGTATAACGGTAAAACGATCACAGTTTACAGCCGATTTTATAAAGCTGAATAATAAGAATTTTTATCGTATATTAAATGACAAGCTTAACGAAAGGAGAACATAAATTGAAAAAAGGCAGACATACAAGAATAATAGAGCTTATACAGTCAAAAGAAATAAGCACACAAGACGAACTATTGTCAGAGCTCAGATCAGACGGCTTTAATGTAACTCAAGCTACCGTATCACGAGATGTCAAAGAATTAAAGCTGATAAAAAGATTGACCGACAGCGGCAAATACTGTTATGCCGTTTCAGAAGAAAAGCATACAGATGTTTTAGCAAATTTTGAGTCGCTTTTTTCATCATCAGTGATCTCTGTCGAATGTGCTCAGAACCTTGTTGTAATAAAAACAGAATCGGGAATGGCTCAGGCGGTGTGTACTACCGTAGACGCCTTAGGACTCAAAGGCGTTTTAGGTTCAATTGCCGGAGATGATACTATTTTTCTTGCAGTGGAGTCTATCGAAACAGCAAAGAGCATTTGTTCAAAGCTGAGATTAAATTCGATTTACGATAAATAATAAGGTGATAAAATGTTATTGAATATTTATATAGAAAATGTTGCTGTAATAGAGAAGGCAAGCATAGATTTTGATGACTCCTTTAATATATTAACAGGTGAAACGGGCGCAGGTAAGTCAATAATCATCGACTCAATAAATGCAATTATGGGACAAAGAATATCAAGAGAATTAATACGCTCAGGATCAGAGTCAGCGGTTATTATTGCAACATTTTCTGACGTTTCTCAAAGTGCCTTGAACATCTTTGAAGAAATGGGCTATGACGTCGAAGACGATCTGTTTATTATACAAAGACAGATTACGACCGCTGGAAAAAATATCTGCAAAATAAACGGACGTCCTGCCCCGCTTTCGGCTCTGAAAAAAATAGGTCCTGCACTGTTAAATATCTACGGACAGAACGAAGGCTATGACTTTATGACGGCAGACAGTCATTTGCGTTATATAGACGCTGTCGGTGAATATAATGATCTTAGTATTGATTATAAGCATAAGTATGACGTATACAGCGACATACGCAGAAAATTAAATGATATGCAGGATAATATTCAGGAAAGAGAACGCAGAATAGACCTTTTGCAGTATCAGATACAAGAGATAGAGGACGCTGAGCTTCAAGACGGCGAACTTGAGGAGCTTGAGGAGAGAAGGCGTTTTCTTGCAAACAGTGAAAAAATACGAATGGGGCTGTCTTATGCATATGCCCTGCTTGCAGGCGGAGAAGAAGAAGGAGCAGTTTCGGCGGTAGATAACGTAAACAATTCGTTATCAGAGATATCTTCTTTGTACCCTGCAATTGATGAGCTTTCTCAAAGAGTGCAGTCATCATACGAGGAGTTAAAGGACTGTCAGTACGAGATAAGCAATTTGCTTGATGAGATAGACGCCGATCCCGACGAACTGAATGAAGTAGAAGACCGCTATGATCTTATCAGAACACTATCGAGAAAATACGGCGATACTATTGCGGAAATACTGGAGTATTGTGAAAAGTCGCAAAATGAATTAGATGAGCTTATTCAGTTTGACGAAAACAAAGAAAAATTAGAACAGCAGTTTGAAACAGCGAAAAAAGAAATGATATCCGCAGCAAAATTGCTTACAGCCGAACGAACAAAAACCGCACAGGAATTTTGCAAGGCAGTAATGCAGGAGATGCGTTTTCTTGATATGCCCAATATGGTAATGGTACCCGAAATTACAAAGTGCGATTATTCATCAACCGGGTGTGATAGGCTTGAAATTCTGATCTCAGCCAATCCGGGTGAGGAGCCAAAGCCTTTGTCGAAAATTGCTTCGGGCGGCGAGCTTTCAAGAATAATGCTTGCGATAAAAACTATTGTTGCCGAAAAGGACGAAATATCTACGCTGATTTTCGATGAAATAGATACAGGTATAAGCGGTTCGGCCGCATCAAAGGTTGGCAGAAAGCTTTTGCAGCTTTCAAAGACTCATCAAGTGCTTTGTATAACGCATCAGGCACAAATTGCGGCTTTGGCAGATCTGCATTTGTTTATAAGCAAGGCTGTAACAGACGGCAGAACTTATACTACCGTAAAGAAATTAAACCTCGACGAGAGAAAATACGAATTATCAAGAATAATCGACGGCAATAATCCGTCGGAGTTGTCATTAAAGCATGCAGAAGAAATGCTCAATTCAAAATAAGGAGATATTATACAATGAAAATACCTTTTTCACCGCCCGATATAGGTCAGGCAGAAATTGACGCAGTTGTTGAAACAATGAAGTCATCGTGGATAACAACAGGTCCGAAAACAGAAGAATTATCTCAGAAGACAGCACAGCTTTGTCACGTTCCGTATGCAGCTTGTATGAACTCTGCAACAGCTTGTCACGAAATGGCTATGCGCTTGCTCGGCATTGGCAAGGGAGATGAGGTCATTGTTCCTGCTTATACATACACAGCGTCGGCAAGCGTTATAGAACACGTTGGAGCTGTACCGGTTATCGTAGATGTTGAGCCGGGTACGTACCATATTTCGTACGAAGCCGCAGAAAAGGCAATAACTTCAAGAACAAAAGCGATAGTACCCGTTGACTTGGGCGGTGTGATGTGCGATTACGACAGACTGATGAATATTTCCGAGAGTAAAAAAGGTATATTCGAGCCTAAAAACGACTTGCAGAAAGCGATAGGCAGAATACCTATTGTAGCAGACGGAGCTCACTCCTTTATGGCAGAGCGTGCAGACGGGAAAAGATCGGGCGAGCTTGCTGATTTTACAAGCTTTTCATTTCATGCCGTAAAGAATTTTACAACTGCCGAGGGCGGCGCACTTGCTTTCAAGCCGATAGAGGGAATAGACGGAAAAGCACTAAAGAAACAGCTTGCACTTCTTGCGTGCCACGGACAAGACAGAGCCTTTAAACCGGAGGGCGAGAAACCATTTTGGGAGTATGATATTGTCTATACGGGCTATAAGCATAATATGACAGATATTTTAGCGTCAATAGGATTGGTACAGCTTTCAAGAACAGAAGAAATCTTATCAAAACGCAGAAGTATCGTAAAAAGATATGATGAAGCATTTTCTGATATCTACGGCGTTGAAACGATAGATCATTTTACAAGCTTAGGTTCAAGTATGCATTTGTATATGGTTCGGTTTGTAGAAAAGGACGAAGCTTTCAGAAACAGATTCATGGACAGAATGCTTGAAAAAGGAGTTTCTACAAACGTTCATTATAAACCTTTGCCGTTACATACAGCGTATAAGAATTTAGGGTTTGATATCAAGGACTATCCGCAAGCGTATAATATGTATAAAAACGAGGTCACGCTTCCGCTGTATTCGCTGCTTACTGATGAACAGGTAGAATATATTATAAAAACATTCAAAGAAACCTGTTCAGAGATGTTATAATTTATTATTTTTAACACAAAAAGTAACATTGTTGCAAATAATATTGACGATAATAATTCTATGTGTTACTATAATCGAGTGTAATTGTGTCTAAGGCAATACCGCACAGAGATTGTGCCGAATATGCGCAGTAGATTTTTTCGGCAGAGTGCATAAAACGACCGCCGTAATACTGTCGTATTTCAAGGGAGTTTTGTGTACTATGCCGGAAAAAGATCAAGCAGATTTGGTGCAAAACCGTTAGGCGGTCTTTGTGCGGTATTGCCCTAAGAATTGTGATATAGATACAATAAGAATTTTAGGAGGATAACAAATTATGAAAGCAATGAAAAGAGTTCTTGCACTTGTTCTTGCAGGCGTACTTTGTCTGGCTTTTGCTGCTTGCGATACATCAGCAAAGAATGAGCGAGCAGCCGATCAGTCAAGTGTAGAGGCAAGCAACAACAGCGAAACTGCTGACGCTGCCGAGGCTAAGCCTACAAACGGAAAGCTTGTCATGGCAACAAATGCATCTTTCCCGCCGTATGAGTATTACGAAAATGAAAAGATCGTAGGTATTGACGCAGAGGTTGCAGAGCTTATCGCTGAAAAGCTCGGTATGGAGCTTGAAATCAAAGATATGGAGTTTGGCTCAATTATCGGTGCTGTTCAGACAGGCTCTGTTGATATGGGTATGGCTGGTATGACAGTTACAGAAGATCGTCTTGTTACGGTTGATTTCTCTGATACTTATGCAACAGCAGTACAGGTAATAATCGTAAAAGAGGGCAGTGAGATCATTTCTGTTGACGATCTTGAGGGTAAAAAGATCGGCGTACAGGAGAACACCACAGGCGATATTTACGCATCTGACGGCTTCGGTGAGGAGAACATTAAGAGATACAGCAAGGGCAACGACGCTGTTGCAGCACTTTCCGCAGGAATTATTGACGCAGTTATCATAGATAACGAGCCTGCAAAATCTTATGTAAAAGCAAACGAGGGCTTGGTAATTCTTGAATCTACCTATGCAGATGAAGAGTATGCTATTGCAGTAAGCAAAGATAATACAGAGCTTAAAGAGAATATCAATAAAGCTTTGGGTGAATTGAAGGCTGACGGTACACTCGATTCGATAATTAAAAAATACATTCCCGAAGACTGATAATATCAAGGATCAATAACTTAAAGTCACCGGTTAATACTATGTGATTGACCGGTGACTTTTGAATGTTGATTTGAAATTTGAAATATTTTTTATCTTACTGAGGAGGGGGAAAAACAATGAACGCAGCTATCTATGCCGCTAATTTTTCAGAGTGGCTGGAGAAATACAAAGGCAGATTTATCAATGATTTTATCACAGACAATCGCTGGAAGTATTTGTGGAACGGCTTGGGCGTAACGCTCAAAATTACATTCGGCGCATTGATAATAGGTGTGATATTAGGCTTTCTGGTTGCGGCAATACGTTCAACTCATGACAAAACAGGAAAGCTCAGAATACTGAATTTTATATGTCAGATATATCTGACGGTAATAAGAGGTACACCTGTTGTTGTACAATTGCTTATTACATACTTTGTAATTCTTGCACCGTTGGGTGTAGATGAAATTATCGTGGCGATCTGTGCATTCGGCATAAACTCCGGCGCGTATGTTGCAGAAATAGTTCGTGCGGGTATTATGTCGATAGACAACGGTCAGTTTGAAGCAGGCCGCTCACTTGGATTTAATTACGCACAAACAATGTGGTATATCATATTACCGCAGGCATTTAAAAACATCTTGCCTGCATTGTGCAATGAGTTTATTGTACTGCTTAAAGAAACATCTGTTTCCGGTTATGTTGCACTTCAAGACCTTACAAAGGGCGGCGATATTATAAGAGGCAGAACATTTGACGCCTTTATGCCGTTGATAGCCGTAGCATTAATATACCTTGTTTTGGTAATGATCCTTACTAAACTTGTATCTTTACTTGAAAGGAAGCTGAGAAGCAGTGAACATTGATAAAGAAAGTCTTATTGAAGTCAACAATCTTGAAAAGCATTTCGGCGACCTTCACGCAATCAACGGCGTATCAACAAAGATAAGCAAGGGCGAGGTTGTTGTAATCATAGGTCCGTCTGGTTCGGGCAAATCCACATTTTTACGTTCGTTGAATCTTCTTGAAGCTCCCACAGGAGGGGAGATAATATTTGAGGGCGTCAATATGATGGATAAATCTGTTGATATCAATAAACACAGACAAAAAATGGGAATGGTGTTTCAGCATTTCCATTTGTTTCCACACATGACAGTTTTGAGGAATATAACAATTGCCCCAATAAAGCTGCTCAAGCTTTCCAAAGAAGATGCAGAAGAAAGAGCAATGAAGCTGTTAAACAAAGTTGGACTTGCAGATCGTGCAAATGCATACCCTTCACAGCTAAGCGGCGGTCAAAAGCAGAGAATAGCTATTGTAAGAGCATTGTGTATGCAGCCTGATGTTATGCTATTTGATGAACCTACATCAGCACTTGATCCTGAAATGGTAGGAGAAGTTCTTGACGTAATGAAATCGCTTGCCAAAGAGGGCATGACAATGGTAGTTGTAACTCATGAAATGGGATTCGCACGTGAAGTTGCTGACAGAGTAATATTTATGGCAGAGGGAAAGATCCTTGAAACAGGTACTCCTGAGGAGATATTCACAGCACCAAAAACAGATAAGGCAAAACAATTTCTTGCAAGCGTACTGTAATCGGGGGAGTATCATTTATGAGCTATGACGTAATTGCTCTTGATATTGACGGAACTCTGACTAACAGCAAAAAAGAGATAACAGAGCGCACAAGACACGCTCTTATTGAAGCACAAAAAAGAGGAAAGAAGGTTATTCTTGCTTCCGGCAGACATAACAGCGCAATGCAGCGATATGCAAACGAACTTGAGCTTGCTAAATACGGCGGATATATTATGTCCTTCAACGGCGGCAGAATAATAAATGCTTCCGATAATACAATAATATCCGAGGCATATTTTCCGAAAGAGTATATTTGTTCTGTATGTGATTGTGTTTCTGGTGAAGATATTACCGTAATAACTTATGAGAAAGATACCATAGTATTGAACGAAAAAACAAACGAATACTCAGATATCGAGGTCAGAATAATTGGTCTGCCTTATAAGGTTGTCGATAATTTTATCGGGTATATTACTTTTGATATCAACAAAATATTGCTTACAGGTGAACCGAGTCTGATAGACAGATACAAGAAAATAATAGAGAAAAAATACAGTGGTATTCTTGATGTGTTTAAAAGCTGTCCGTTTTTTCTGGAGTTAATGCCTTATGGTATAAATAAAGGAACAGGACTATCGTTTCTTTCTCAAAAAACAGGTTTTACAAGAGAACAGCTTATAGCGTGCGGTGACAGCTTTAATGATATAAGTATGATCGAGTATGCCGGTTTAGGCGTATGTATGCAAAACGGTGAGAATGACGTTAAAAGAATTGCAGATGTTATCGCAGACAGCAACGACAATGACGGCATAGCCGAAATAGTAGAAAAATATATGCTGCAATAGAATTAACAACTCCGTTATTTAAAACGGAGTTGTTTTGCGTATTCATAAAAAATCAATAAATTCTTTTCGTTAGTATGATACAATAAAGAAAACTGAAAAAATTTATTGAATTATTAACGAGATAAGCCATACGGCGTTTAATAACTTGATTGGGGCATAAAAAAATGAAAAAAATCACAGTCGGAATACTTGCACACGTTGATTCGGGCAAAACCACATTATCCGAGGCTTTACTATATAGCTGCGGAAGTATAAACAAGCTTGGCAGAGTAGATCACGGAACATCATTTTTAGATAATTACGCGCTGGAGAGAAAAAGAGGTATTACAATTTTTTCAAAGCAAGCTGTATTGACTTATGATGATACACAGATAACACTTGTAGATACTCCGGGGCATATTGACTTTTCTGCTGAAACCGAACGAACACTTCAAGTGCTTGATTATGCTATTCTTGTGATAAGCGGAACAGACGGAGTACAAAGTCATACCGCCACGCTTTGGAAATTATTGAAAAAGTATAATATACCTTGTTTTTTGTTTGTAAATAAAATGGATCTTTCCGGAACAGACAAGAATACCGTACTTGGCAGCATTAAATTTAACCTGAGCGAGAATATAGTCGATTTTACAGATGTCAGCAGCGAAAGCTTTTTTGAAAATATTGCTTTGTGCAGCGATAATTTGTTTGAGGAGTACAACGAACACGAAAAAATCTCTACTGATACTATAATCCAACAGATCAGCAACAGAGCCGTATTTCCGTGTGTTTTTGGTTCAGCCTTGAAATTTGAGGGAATAGACAAGCTTGTGAATACCATTTGTGAATATACAAAAATGCCGGACTATCCAGAAGAATTCGGTGCAAAGGTCTATAAAATATCCGAAGACGAGCAGGGAGCGCCCCTGACATTTTTGAAGATCACCGGAGGAAGCTTAAAGGTTCGACAATTATTATATACAAAAGGCAATACTAACGGAGAAAAGATAAATCAGATCAGAATTTATTCCGGCAGCAAATATATACAAGAAGAATGTGCAGAAGCGGGTACGATATGCGCAGTAACAGGCATTTCGTCTGCACGATCAGGCGAAGGACTTGGTATAGAGAACGATTCGTCACTGCCTGTTTTGTCGCCTGTTCTGGTATACCGTGTTATACCGCCGAAAGGTGTAGACTCGCACAAGCTGCTGGATAAGCTGAAAATCTTAGAACAGCAGGATCCTATGCTGAATGTATTGTGGAACGATACTCTCGGTGAGATACAGGTACAGCTAATGGGCGAGATACAGCTTGAAGTATTAAAGACTCTGATAAAGGATAAATTCGGTATTTCGGTAGCGTTCGGACAGGGCAATATTATTTATAAAGAAACAATTGCTTCAACAGTTGAGGGAGTAGGTCATTTTGAACCACTCCGACATTATGCGGAAGTACATTTAATGCTTAAACCCGGAAAAAAAGACAGCGGAATAATAATAAACTCTGTTTGCAGTGAAGATGTACTCAACAGGAATTGGCAAAGACTGATACTTACAAACATTAGTGAAAAAACGCATAAAGGCGTATTAACAGGATCACCGATAACAGATATAGAAATAACTCTTCTCACAGGCAAAGCACATTTAAAGCATACAGAAGGCGGAGATTTCAGACAGGCGGTATATCGTGCCGTTCGTCATGGACTGAGAAAAGCTGACAGCATACTGTTAGAGCCTGTGTATGAGTTTACTCTTGAAGTACCGACCGAAAACACAGGCAGAGCTATGTCTGATATTCAAAAAATGTATGGAAGCTTTGAACCTCAGGTTATTAAGGGAGATATTTCTGTTATTACGGGAAAAGCACCGGTATTCTGTATGAGAAATTATCATAGCGAGGTATTGAAGTATACAAAGGGAAAAGGCAGATTAATGTGCGTACTCAGCGGTTATGAGCCCTGCCACAATTCAGATGAAGTAATCGAGGGTATTGGCTACGATCCCGACAGCGACTTAGAAAATACCGCTGATTCTGTATTCTGTTCACACGGTGCAGGCTTTACTGTGAATTGGCAGGAAACTGAAAAGTATATGCACCTTGACTATGTCTTGAAAGAAAATGCTGACGAACCAACAGCCGATTATGTACAAACAGAGTATAAAAGCAAACCAATGGCTTCAGATAAAGAGCTGATGCAGATTTTCGAGAAAACATACGGCGCAATAAAACCTAAAAATACAACTTCTTATGCAAAAAAATATCAGTCTGAGAATTTTGAAAAGTATAAGCGTACCGGAAAATCAGGCTTTGAAGGGTATGACTATCTGCTTGTTGACGGCTACAATGTAATTTTCTCATGGGATGAGTTAAAAAGTCTCGCAAAGAAGGATATTTCCTCTGCAAGAGATAGACTTATTGATATTTTGTGTAATTATCAGGGGTATAAGGGTTGCAGGCTTATCCTTGTTTTCGACGCATACAAAGTCAAGGGCGGCAAGGGCGAAACAGAACGTGTAGGCGGAATAACGATAGTATATACAAAAGAAGCTGAAACCGCAGATACATATATAGAAAAATCAGCATATAAGCTTGCAAAAAACAATAGGGTAAGGGTTGTGACCTCAGACGGTATGGAACAGCTCATTATTCTGGGCAGCGGTGCATTGAGAGTACCGTCGCAAACGTTTCTTGCAGAAGTAAGAACGGTTGAATCAGATATAATGAAATTATTGTCGGATAATAGATGATCGGAGAGGGGAATTATTTATGGAAAAATATATAGCGTTTGATGTAGAAACACCAAACGCTAAAAACGATCGTATAAGCTCAATAGGAGCTGCTGTTATTGAAAATGGTAAGATAGTTGAAACGTATTCATCACTTGTGAATCCCGAAACATATTTTTCGTCGTTTAATATTGAGCTTACGGGTATAAATAAACAAAAAGTGAAAACGCACCTAATTTTAAGAGTGTGTGGAAAGAACTGGAGCCTATATTCAAAGGCGGTATTCTTATAGCACATAATGCGGCTTTTGATATGGGCGTACTCGCAAAGTGCATTAAGAGCTATAACATTGAAGATGTATCAAGCTTTAGTTACGCTTGTACTGTACGTATGAGCCGTAAGTGTTTTCCTGAGCTTGAAAACCATAAGCTTAATACAGTTTGCGATTATCTGAATATAGCTCTTGACCACCACAAAGCAGACAGTGACAGCGTTGCTTGTGCAAAAATATTTATTGAATGTGTGAAACGAGGAATGGATCCTCAGGATTTTATAAAAATATTTGAGATCAATTAGAACGGTTGTCGATAAGCTCGCTGCGGTGATTTTTCAGAATAAGACAGATAATGCTTTCATCAATATCATATTTTTCCGAAAGATCATGAGTTTTACCTTCAATATAGTCAAGCAGTATATTATCGCTTATAGGTGAAATGCCGTCCCATAAATGTGCAAAATCGTCATCTGCATGACCTGATTCAGGATCAATTGCTTTTGCTTTGCGCAGAATCTTTTCAGTGTACAGGTCAATGTATCGCCTTGCGTCCTTGCCGAAAGCCCATTCAAATTCCTGAAGTATCGCAGTATCTTCGCTCACGGAATTATTTCCGGTTTCGCATAAAGGATAAGGTCTGTTGTAGCCGACAGCGCTTAAAGCGTCTGTAATAGTTTTGCGAACACCGCCGCTTTCGATAATATGTCCGATACCGTAGCTTCTTATTTCTTCGTTGACCTTTGAAATGTGTTCGACGAGAAAGAACCTTATTCCTTTTTGTGATAATTCTCTGTACATAAGTTCTAATGTCTGTGCGCCTGTTGTGTCGATACTGCTAATACCACTTGCGTCAACAATAACATATTTTGTGTCACTTTGTATGGCTTTTTCGATCTCCTCTCTGAAAATATCAACATTTGCAAAAAACAGATTTCCTTTAAAGCGGTATATTATCACGTGTTTTATAGGTCTTGACTTAGCGTATGTTTGGAGATTGTAAAAATGATTTCTTCCGGGAATCACACCTAAAAAAGCAGTCGGAGGAGCGCTCTCACGAATTACTATATTGAAAAACGAAAGTATAACGCCGATTATAACGCCGTATATTGTGCCAAAAATCAACACACCGAGAAACGCTGCGGAGAAAATAAGAAACTCTTTTCGGCTGCTTTTAGAAAGCTTTGCCGCCAAGTGAAACTCAGTACCACTCCAAAGAGCACAAACAACAATTGAAGTTAATACCGGAACAGGCAAATATTTTATGAAGCCTGTTGCAAAGCATAAAATGATCGTCATAATAGCGGCAGCAGTAACAGAGGTTACCTGACTTTTTCCACCGAACTGATCGTTCATTGAAGTTCTCGAAACGCTGCCGTTTACCGGACAAACTCCAAAAAAAGCAGAAGAAATATTGCATACAGAAAACGCGAGAAGCTCGCTGTTGTCGTCTATTTTGTACCCGTTTTTTTGAGCGAAGTTTTTTTCTGCAAGCAGAGTTTCTGAGCCTATCACAACTGCTATCGAAAAAGAAGACAAAAGAGCTGTCAGAATGTATTCCGGTTTAAAGTCCGGAATAGACGGAGCAATGATACCTCTTGAAACGGCAGGGAGAGTTTTAATATTCCATGCGCCGCAGTAGTTAAAAGCAAGCTGAAGCAAAGCGCCCAGAATCATAACAAAAGCCGATACAGGTAGTTTCGGCATTATTTTTTTGAATAGCTGAATTATAAAAATACAGAAAATTGATATAGAAAGCGATAAAAAGTTGAAATACTCTTTGAATTCTGATATAATGTGAGCGATAAGCTCAAAAAGCTCACCTGTTCCCGCATTTCCGCCGAAAAGCTTAGGTGTTTGCATAAGTATTATTGTGGCGCATATACCACTGATAAAACCGCCCATGACAGGAGAAGAAACAAATCGTGTAAGCGAGCCGAATTTCAACATAGTAAACAGCAAAAGCCAAATACCTGTAAAAAAGGTAATAAGAGGTACAAATTCTATTGCTTGCACAGATTCAAACGCTATTTCCATAGAAACAAGCGTACCGCCTACAAGTGCGGCTGGAGCTGCGTCAACACCGAAAATGTACTGCGGAGAAGATGAGAATACAGCAAACAGCAAAACGGGAAAAACAGAGCCGTATAATCCGTATTGCGCAGGAAGTCCTGCGATTTGAGCGTATCCCATAGATATTGGAATAGATACAAGAGCAATAATTATACCGCTTATTATATCATTTTTGAGATTATTCTTCTTGCAAGCTTTCAGACCTTTCAGCATAATTGCACCTAATTTCTTAATTGGTATATAATAATTTTAACACAAATCTCCAATTATTTCAATATATAAAAAGCTTGCAGAGAGTTTTTATGAAAAAAGGTACAAATAAGCAGCAATAATTAAAAAGGGGATAACAAATGAAAGAACAGTCAAAAAACATTTTAAAAAAAATTTCTGGTATTCTGAAAAATAGTAAAGTTAAGCTCGTTCTGGGCTTTGTTTTGTGTCTTGTTTTTGAGATCTGTATATCAAATTCAACGGCAATTGCTATGATTTTTTCTCATGCCGAAGAATGTGAGCTTGATCTGAACTCCGGCTGGTATTCTGACGATATACAAGTATTATTTACAGACAAACCGAGAGCAAAGATAAACAAAGGTACAATTCATTTTGACAATGTAAATTCACCAATATACAACATTTGTATAGAATTCAATAAGGGCGGAGAAGAATACTATTACGCAGAGGTAGCTTATACCGATGATAATTTTTCTTATGACGACGGATTGAATTACAATAAATCAAACATACAGCTATTTGTCGGAAACAATGTTAAGAATTACTGTAACGTGAGATCGTTCGGAAATGCAAAATCTTTTGAGGTAAGATTTCCGTCTGACAATCATTATGAAATGATCGTAGACAACATAAAGTTAAATTCACCGCAGGCTTTTCATATAAGTTATCTGAGATTAATATTTATGCTTTCTGTGTGTATTTGCATATATCTAAAAGCTTGGAAATGGAAGTTCGGAGAAAAAGACCATCTGATACTATATGGAATGGCAGCGTTAGTATGTGTTGTTCTTATCGGAGGTTTATTTTTTATATCAAAGGTTACGGAAAAAGACTTGCTTGATTCATACCCGCTTGAAAACGAGGTAACTATGGATCAATACCAACAGTTATTTTCATCATTTAAAGAGGGCAGACTCGATATCAATGTTAAGTTTTCACCCGAACAATATGAGTTGTTGCAAAACCCTTATGACAGAAGCGAGCGAGATTCGCTGAAATTATCAGGCGATCAATGGGACCGTGCATACTACAACGGAAAGTTCTATTCGTATTTTGGCGTTGCACCTGTATTTACAGTGTACCTGCCTGTATATTTGGTAACTCATAAGCTTGCAGGCTCTGTATTAGCGAGTACGATTTGTGTAATATATGCCGTAATATTTATGACCTTGCTTTATAGTGAAATGGTCAAACGTTTTTGCAGAGACACTCCGTTCATTTTCGTTGTGTCAGGTCTGCCTGTGATATGGTTTTCATCATCAGCTTTTGCTTTGGGCTCAGACAAGTATTTTTATTATATTGCTGTAATATCGTCTTTAGCGGCGACAGCAGGATACCTGTTTTTCCTTATAAAAGCATATTATGAAACTAACAGCCGCAAAAAAACATTGTTTTTTGTTTTGACCGGTTTGTTTGTTGTACTAATGGCAGCGTCACGTCCGGGAACATTGGTTTACTGTATGACGGCAGTTGCACCCCTTCTGTGGATATTAAAAGATAAAGAGATAAGCATAAAGCATAAGCTGTGCTATTTTGCCGGCATAGGCGTGCCTGTTATTCTCGGTGCAGCAGCGATAATGGCGTATAATTATGCTCGGTTTGCCTCACCTTTTGAGTTCGGCTTTACTTATCAGATCACCGTAAGTGCAGCAAATGCGAATAAATTGCTTATTTCATATATTCCGTTTATGCTCTATCATTATTTTTTGCAGCCGCTTGATTTTAAAACACATTTCCCATATTTTGATATGCCAAAGATATCTCTTGCAGGATATCCCCGTTATACTTATATAGCATATAGCATGGGAGCGTTGAATTATCCGGTAATGTGGGGTTCGCTGTTTTTGCCGTATGCAGTAAAAAAGGAAGATAAGTTCAAAGCTAATTTCACACTTACTTTGTTTATCAGTGTATTTATAGTTGCATTTTTGAACATGTGCAAAGCCGGTGTACATTACAGATATATTGCTGACATTCTTCTGCCGTTGGGTATAGTGTCTATCATAGTGCTGTTTAAAATTGCCGGAATCGCAGTAAAATCTACATACAGATTCAGATCAGGATATTATATTGTTCTGTCAGTTCTGTTTTTACTTACTATTGCGGTGGGATTCCTTATGATATTTGCCAACGAAAACGAGTTTTATATGAATGATTATGCCCTTATTACTCAGATATTGCGCTCTATGTGAATGTTAGTATAAAAACATATATTTTTTCATCTTTTTTACCTTTTTTTATTTACAAAGTAGAATCAGTGTGCTAATATATAATTATAAAGGCAACATCGCACAAAGACCGCCTGACGGCTTTGCGCCAAATCTGCTTGATCTTTTTCCGGCATAGTACACAAAACTCCCTTGAAATACGTCAGTATTACTGCGGTCGTCTTATGCACTCTGCCGAAAAAATCCACTGCGCATCTTCGGCACAATCTCTGTGCGGTATTGCCTTAAATTATATATTGACAGGAGGAAAATGTTATGATGAAAAAATGTATCTCAGAGTGTTTAGGTACTGCTGTATTGGTGACATTCGGCTGCGGAGTTGCTGCTACCAATGGTTTGGGTGCAGGATATGTGGGCATAGCTCTTGCCTTCGGACTCGTAATAATTGCAATGGCATACTCTGTCGGCAATATTTCAGGATGTCATGTTAATCCGGCTGTATCGCTTGCTATGCTTATCAACAAAAAACTAACTCCAACAGAATTCGTAGGTTATGTAGTAAGCCAGTTTTTAGGTGCAACTATTGGAGGATTCATTCTGTATGCAATGCTTGCAGGTACACCGTTTTTGGCAGAAAACGGGATGGGTACTAACGGATACGGCAATCTTTCCGCAACCGGAATAACGCTTGGCGGCGCAATATTAGCAGAGATCGTTCTGACGTTTGTGTTTGTATTTGCAATTTGCGGCGTAACGAGTAAACAGGAATACAGTAAGCCGGCAGGTCTTGTTATCGGATTTGCTCTTACATTGGTTCATCTTCTCGGATTGCCTTTAACAGGAACTTCTGTAAATCCTGCCCGCAGCTTTGGTGCAGCATTTGTATCGGCAGTATTCGGCTGCAATAACGGAGCAGAAGCCCTTGCTCAGGTTTGGGTATTCCTGCTTGCACCGCTTGTAGGAGGAGCATTGGCAGCACTTGCATATCAGTATCTTGATAAAGAAACAAAAGCCGCCGCACCAGCGAAAGCAGATACAAAGACAACAACAACTTCAACGACATCAAAGAAAAACACTAAGAAAAAATAATTTTATAGACAAAATGCAGTCTGCACTTCAAAACAGCGCAGACTGTTTTTGGTTTTGAAAATGTGGGGGGATACTATATGACACTGGAAAAGTATTTGCGACCGAGTCCGGGCTGTGCGTTCATTGTTACGGGGCTGTTTTCTTTATTTCCTATGATCATTACATATTTATTGATTTTTGAAAAAAAAGGTTTTTTAGATTATAAACTTGGTGTAATAATTGACATAGTTCTTTGGATAATAGCTTATTTGATTTTTTATTTTACGTTCTATTTTTCATACAGAAAGCACAAGCAGAACATGAAGCTGCTTGAAAAACGTGGAATCTTAAAAAGTGCAGAAGATGATTTTTCCCATGCAGAGCCGTTTTTTAAAGACTGCCTGAGAGTTGGCGACAAATATCTGTTTATGAATGGTGAAGGAAGATTAGTATTTATAAATTGTCTGAGCGTTATGAGAATCGAAAAAATTGTATACTCAGGTGCCAGAAGTGATATTGTGTGGGAGTATTATCTGACTGTAAACGGGAATGAGATTAGTATTTATCATTCTGATGTTTATGAACCGACAGAATGGGAAAGATTGGCAAAAAAGCTAACTTCTCTTAATTATGAATTAAAGGTTGACCGCAAAATTAAAACAAAGCATGTTTTTATAGAAAAAGCAAATGAGGATTGAAAATACGCTCAATAAAATGATCGTCTTTGATCAGCGTAATTATTATAGGGCATCTCTAAAAACCTGCCGTCGTTCAGATGTGCCGTAGATTTAGTCGGCAGACGGCATACTGACGTATGTCAAGATTTTTTGTGCAATATGACGGCTGAAGATACGGTGCAGATGGACGGCGTGAGGTTTTTAGAGGTGCCCTTAATAGTTTATTTATTTGTTCAAAAACCCTGGGTGCCCTATAAATACTTGTTGTGTTTTAGAATTGTTTATGATATAATATTAATAAAAATACAGAATGAGTAATGATATTTATGTATTTTTTGCGTATTTTCATCAGATTTCTTGAAGGAGGCAAATAATATGAATATTACAAATGATATTAGCTATATCGGCGTAAACGATCACAATGTTGATCTGTTTGAGGGACAGTATGATGTACCAAACGGTATGGCATATAATTCTTATGTTATTATGGACTCAAAAATTGCTGTAATGGATACGGTAGACCGTAATTTTACTGATGAATGGCTTGCAAATATGGAAAACAGCCTGAACGGACGTCTGCCCGATTATCTTGTTGTACAGCATATGGAGCCGGATCATTCAGCAAATATAAATGTGTTTATGCAAAAATATCCCGAAGCAGTTGTTGTATCGTCAAAAAAAGCTTTTGCAATGATGAAAAACTTTTTCGGCACAGAATTTGAAGACAGAAGAATAGTAGTAGGAGAGGGCGATACACTGGAGCTTGGAACGCATACTCTGAATTTTGTTGAAGCTCCTATGGTACATTGGCCCGAAGTAATAGTAACATACGACAGCCTTGATAAGGTTCTGTTCTCTGCTGATGGTTTCGGAAAATTCGGAGCTCTTGACGTTGACGAAGACTGGGCTTGTGAAGCTCGCCGCTACTATATCGGTATTGTAGGCAAATATGGCGCACAGGTACAGGCTTTGCTTAAAAAAGCTTCAGCTCTTGATATTAAGATAATATGTCCTCTGCACGGACCTATACTAACAGAAAATCTGGGATACTATATAGGGCTATATGATACATGGTCAAAATACGCTGTTGAATCAGACGGTATTATGATAGCATATACTTCTGTATATGGTCATACAAAAGCGGCAGTTGAACTGCTTGCAGAAAAGCTTACTGCAAAGGGCTGTCCGAAGGTAGTAGTAAACGATCTTGCAAGGTGCGATATGGCAGAAGCCGTTGAGGACGCATTCCGTTATGGAAGAATCGTTCTTGCAACAACTACATACAATGCAGAGATATTCCCCTTTATGCGTGAGTTTATAGAACACCTTACAGAGAGAAATTTCCGAAACAAGACTATCGCTCTAATTGAAAACGGTTCATGGACGCCGCTTGCTGCAAAAACTATGCGAAAAATGCTTGACGGTTGTGTAAATCTGAGCTTTACCGATACTACGGTAAGAATAATGTCTGCTCTCAATGATGACAGCCGCGAACAGATAGAAAAGCTTGCAAACGAGCTTTGTATGGACTATCTCGCACAGCATGAAGAAACAGCGAACAAGAACGACATGACCGCACTGTTTAATATTGGATATGGATTGTATGTTGTAACTTCAAACGACGGTAAACGTGACAATGGACTTATAGTAAACACAGTTACACAGGTAACAAATACACCAAACAGGATTGCAGTTACTATAAACAAACAGAACTATTCTCACGAGGTTATCAAGGCAACAGGTAAAATGAATGTAAACTGTCTGTCAACAGACGCACCGTTCAGCGTATTTGAAGCTTTTGGTTTTAGAAGCGGCAGAGATACAGACAAATTCGAGAATTGTACGCCTTTGCGTTCAGATAATGGACTTGTTTTCCTGCCGAAGTATATAAACTCTTTTATGTCACTTAAGGTTGAGCAGTATATCGATCTTGATACACACGGTATGTTTATCTGTTCAGTAACCGAAGCACGAGTAGTATCTGAGAAAGAAACAATGACTTATACATATTATCAGAATAACGTGAAACCAAAGCCGCAGTCAGAAGGAAAGAAAGGCTTTGTCTGCAAGGTTTGCGGTTATATTTACGAGGGCGATGTATTGCCTGATGATTATATTTGTCCGTTATGTAAACACGGTGTAGCAGATTTTGAACCGATATGATTGTTAAAAGGATTGAATCTTTATGGAATATCTGGAAAGCTTTTGTTTAACGAGCAGAGCAAAGTTTTTTGGTACTGCCGCAATACTTTTTGTAGCATTAGAGCCGATACTTACAGTATTGATATTATTTGAAAGTGAAGAATCGGGGATAGGAGTATTAATTGTATCAGCAATTATGGCGTTATGTATACTTATAGGTTTTTGTATATTCTTTTATTACAAAATGATGTATGTACCTCGAAAAGTGTTCACCGGCAGAGTAAACTATTTACAGCAGCAGGATTGGCTTGGCTATGCTATACAAGATATGCAAAGCGGAACACTGAAATTCAAAGATACAGTTTTGTTGGGAAAAGACAGCATAATAGGCAAGGGCTTGGGAGTAATGCTTATATATGATGAAATATCTGTATTATATGTAAAAATGGATCGCTATACCATCGAAGGAAGTGTACTTCAAAGACGTTACCTTGCCGCACAAGT
>JAFPLH010000050.1 GCA_017402845.1 Clostridia bacterium | reverse complement strand
GGGTGTCGGGGAAGTCCTTCGCGGCGCGCTCCAGCGCCCCGCCCTGCATGAAGCCGGCTGCCACAACGACCTTCGCGCCGTTCTCGCAGGCGCTCTTCATGGCGTCATAGCGGTCGTCGTCGGTGGCCTGGTCGCCGTTGGCGGGCTGATAGTACTTGTAGCTCAGGCCGTTGGCGGCAGCGTAGAGCTTCACGCCGTCATAGGTGCCCTGGTTGAAGGACTTGTCCTTGAGCTGGCCGACGTCGGTGACGAAGGCGATCTCGTACTTGCCGTCGGCAGAGGTCATCTCGTCGGCGATGTCGTCGGCGGAAGCGGGAGCCTCGGCGGGAGCCTCAGCAGGGGCTTCGGCAGGGGCTTCGGCGGGAGCTTCGGCAGGGGCCTCAGCGGGGGCCTCGGCGGGGGCCTCGGCGGGCTGCTCGGCGGGAGCGGCCTGCTGACCGCAGGCGGCCAGAGCGAAGATCATGCAGAGAGCAAGAAGCAGAGCAAAGATCTTTTTCATGTTTTCTCCTCCAGTATTATTTTTCTTTTCATGTGCCTTCACGGCACACCATGAGTATTATAACACAGCGCTCACAGGCAAATCAATAAGAAGAATGACCAAAAAGGTACCAGTTTTCATAGGAGTTTTCGGCTTGGGGGAAAACGGCAAACTGGAGAATTCGGAATGCGGAGTTCGGAATAAAAGAGAAGCGAAAGCCGTCGCAGGGGCCGAGCCCCCCCCGACAGACCGGCAAAAGAGCCGAAGAACATGCAAATCTCCGGCCAATACGTGATCATGTGCGTATTCGCCGGAGATTTGCATGTCTTTTTCCATCCGTGCCGCGCGGGCTTCATTTTCAGCGTTTGATCCTTCTTTTCCCTCTGCTCCGTATTCCGAACTCCGAACGGTATTCGGCTCAGTCGACGCGCTCGTCGCCCCAGAAGAAGAGGGCCACGGTGCCCGGGCCGGTGTGGGCGCCGATCAGGCCCCCGATGTTGTTGATGAGCACCTTGCCGTCAAGCTTCGGGAACTTCTCCTCCACCAGCTGCGCCACCGCCTCGGCGTCCTCCCGGCAGGCGGACATGGAGATGAAGCACTTGCCGCTGTAGTCGGTGCCGTTCTCGGCGTTCTCCACCATCTTCTGCACGATCTCGCGGATGACGTTTTTCTTGGTAACAGATATTATCTGAGCCGTCAGGCGACCTTTGTGCGGTTTTATATTGAGGTAGAAATATGATTGAATTAACCGAAAAAAATATGGTTGCCGTTGCCAAAAGAGAAAACAACACAAAAAGAACATACCTTGTAGTAAACAGACTTCAAGGAAAACACATTCCCGTAAAGGGCAGCGACGCTTTTTATGTATTCGACAGTCTTGCACAGCAGCTAAAAAAGGAGTATAATAACGAAAGACTGCTGCTTGTAGGATTTTGCGAAACAGCAACTGCAATAGGTTCACGTCTTGCGGTATACCTTAATTCAGCTTATATGCAGACCACAAGAGAAAAAATCGACAATGCAGAGTATCTGTACTTCACAGAATCGCACAGTCACGCAACAGAACAAAAGCTTGTTAAAAACGATATAGACTCGATAATCAATAATACTGACCGTATTATCTTTGTTGAGGACGAGGTTACAACAGGTAATACTATCATGAAGATAATAAACATTATCGAGAACACTTATACAAACAAAATAAAATTTTCAGTTGCTTCTCTTTTAAACGGAATGGACAGCAATTCTCTGAATACATATAACAGTAAGGGTATAAACGTACATTATCTCGTAAAAACAGATCACTCTGCATACAGTGATATCGCTGATAATTACAAGGGTGACGGAGAATATGTCACAGCAGACACATCTGCCTGCGGAATTGAGTATACCAATGTATACGACTCATACGTAAACGCACGCAGACTTACTAACGGAAAAAGCTACGCTGATTCCTGCGAAAAGCTATTCAGCTTTATACTTGGCGACAACAATTTCGACAGCGTAAAAAATGCTTTGATCGTCGGTACAGAAGAATTTATGTACCCCGCACTCTATACGGCTGCAAAACTGAACGAATCAGGTATAAACGCAGTTTCACACTCTACAACACGCAGTCCTATTGCTGTCAGCAGTGAAGAAGATTATCCTGTACACAAGCGTTTTGAATTAAGAAGTCTTTATGACAACGACAGAGTTACATTTCTTTACGACATAAAGAAATATGATTTGGTTATCATCATTACCGACGCAGAAAATATTTCAGACAACGGTATAAGCTCGCTTGTGAACGCCTTGAAAAGTGCAGGCAACAATAACATTAAGCTTTACAGGTGGTGCAAAAAATGAATTTCGACAATTTGGTAAAAACTTCATACTCTCAAGATGACGTTATACTTCTTCTCAAAGACGTTACAGGCCTTGTTAAACCTCAGCCAACAGAAGAAAGAGAACGTCTTATACAGTCGGGCAGACATTACTGCGAAATGCTCCCGATAGAGTATGTTCCTACCGACAAATATATGCAGGTATACAAAGAGGCTCTTAATACCTACGCAAAACCGACAGCGTTGGCAGTCGGCAGACTATCAGACAAGATAATTTCACAAAAGGGCGAGAATGTTGTTTTGGTATCTTTGGCTCGTGCCGGAATACCGATAGGCATACTCATAAAAAGATATATTGCAAAGAAATACAAGATAAATGTACCTCACTACTCGATATCCATAATCAGAGGCAGAGGCATTGACAAAAACGCAATGAACTATCTTATCGACAAACACGGCGCAAATTCGCTTCTTTTTGTTGACGGCTGGATCGGCAAGGGCGCTATTTTAACAGAGCTTAAAAAAGATCTTTCCGAGTTTGAGGGTGTATCGTCCGATATTGCCGTAATAGCCGATCCTGCAAATGTGACCGAGCTTTGCGGTACTCACGACGATATACTAATTCCGAGTTCGTGCCTTAACAGTACGATTTCGGGACTTGTGAGCAGAACCTTTCTGCGTGATGACATTATTAAGCCTGATGATTTTCACGGCGCTGTATACTACGGTGAACTTGCAGAGTCTGATCTGTCGTATGAGTTCATTGACGCTATCGAAAAAGAGTTTACAGACGCTGCACCCACCGAGGACAAAAAGCTCACGGGCAAGGGTATTGACGAGGTGCGAAAAATAGCGGAGCATTTCGACATTGATGACATTAATCTTGTAAAGCCGGGTATCGGTGAAACTACAAGAGTATTGTTAAGGCGTATACCGTGGAAGGTACTCATTGACGAGGCGTACAAAGGCTCGCACGATTTAGCGCACATAGTACGCCTTGCAGAAGAAAAGAATGTTCCGATAGAGTATTATCCGCTTACACACTATAAGACATGCGGTATTATCAAGAAAATAGCAGACGCATAATGCGGGCAGTGCCCGCTGACATTAACGCGATCATACATAATAAAACCGTGTGTTAAACACTCGCGGTCAAAGTAAAGTGTAATGTTATTACAAATCAATAAGGATTTTCACTTTTAACTATCAATTAAAGTTACTCGCTTTAATTGAAAATATAAAGTCAGTTGTTAAACATAATATATCCGCTATTTATGCATGTTATTGGCATTTTGCAAGCAGTTATTGAGAATAAAAACAGGAGAATCAGATATGATAAGAGTTTGGTTTAATCATTGGTTCAGCACTGCATACGGCATAATTGAGCTGATGAAGAAAGATGAAGAAGAAACTATATATGTTATCGGCACAAATGTAAATAGGGATTCTGTAATACAGAAGGTCTGTGATGAATGGTATACCGAACCAAAGGTTACCGGTGAAGAATACATTGATTTTTGTCTGAGCTTTTGCAAGGAGCACGAAATAAATGTATTCGTACCAAGACGCTGTATGACAGAGATAAGCCGGAACAAAGGCAGATTTGAAGAAATAGGCGTTAAAGTGCTTGTTGATGATTACAAAGCAATAAGCATACTCGAAAGCAAGGGCGATACTTACAATTATTTCAAAGGGTATGAAAATATTAAAATACCCGACTACCGCACCGTTACAACTGCCTGCGAGTTTGCACAAGCCTACAAAGAGCTAAGCGAAGAATACGAACAAATATGCGTAAAATTTGTTCGTGACGAAGGCGCTATGAGCTTTAGAAAAATTTCAAATAATCTCAACGCCTTTGAGCGCTTGAAAATATATCAGGGCACTTCTATTAGCTATAACGATCTGTACAACGCACTCTCAGAAAGAGATAAATTTGACGAGCTTATGGTTATGCCGTATCTTGCAGGCGAAGAAGTAAGCGTTGACTGCCTGAGAACAGATTCCGGCACAATAGCAATACCGAGAATAAAGAGCCAGATGCGTCATGAGCGTATTGTTTACGATACAAACGTTATAAGCATGACCGCAAACGTACTGCACAAATTAAACCTTGAATATCCGTGCAACGTGCAATTCCGTTACCATAACGGCGAGCTTTACTTGTTAGAGGTAAACACAAGAATGTCGGGCGGTCTGCAAATGAGCTGTCTTGCAGCAGGTGTAAACATTCCGAATATTGCCTTGAATAAACTGTTGGGTAAAGATATCAACTGGAGTATTGATGATGAGTCGGAAAAAGTTGTTTCCTTTATCGAGATACCGAAGATCATTAGATAAAAAGAATCCGATTTGAATTTTGGTTCAAATCGGATTTTTTTGTTATTATTGATTTATTCGCCGCATTTCAGCATTGGAGAAAACTGTTCTTTAAATGGAGCTTGAGCTAAACTTAATTTTTTCCTGAGTTGTGAACATTGTTTTTTGAATACAATGTTAAAATTTTTAGAGTGCTTTCGTCTCAATTTCTTCCATTATCATATCAAGATACTGCTCAACCGTCATTGCACCCATATCGCCCTTCTTGCGTGAACGTACAGAAATAACATTTCCCTCGATATCCTTATCACCGCAAAGTATCATATACGGTACCTTTTCAAGCTGTGCCTCTCTGATCTTGTAACCGATCTTTTCGCTTCTGTCGTCAACCTCGCAGCGAATGCCCTTTTCTTCAAGCTTTGCTTTGATCTCGTAAATATAGTCAAGGTGTCTGTCTGCAATAGGCAGAAGCTTAACCTGAGTAGGTGCAAGCCACATCGGGAAAGCACCTGCATATTTTTCGATAAGCAAAGCAAGCGTTCTCTCATAACAGCCGATCGACGTTCTGTGAATAATATACGGATTCTTCTTTGTACCGTCTTTATCCACATACTCCATACCAAATTTTTCAGCAAGCATCTGGTCTATCTGAATAGTAATAAGCGTATCCTCTTTACCGAACACATTCTTGATCTGAATATCGAGCTTCGGACCGTAGAAAGCAGCCTCGCCTATACCTATCTTATAAGAGATTCCAAGCTTATCAAGTATTCTCTGCATTACGCCCTGAGCCTCGTCCCACTGTTCGGGAGTACCGATATACTTATCTCTGTCGTTAGGATCCCACTGTGAGAAGCGGTATGAAACATCTTCATACAAACCTAAAGTTTTAAGCATAAACGTTGTAAGCTCCAGACAACGCTTGAACTCCTCTTCAAGCTGATCGGGACGACACATAAGGTGTCCTTCTGAAATCGTAAACTGACGTACACGAATAAGACCGTGCATTTCACCGCTTGCCTCATTTCTGAAAAGCGTTGACGTTTCGTTATATCTCAGCGGAAGATCTCTGTAAGAGCGCTGTCTGTTAAGGTATGCCTGATACTGGAACGGGCACGTCATCGGACGCAAAGCAAAAACCTCTTTGTCCTTTTCTTCATCACCCAAAACGAACATACCGTCCTGATAATGATCCCAGTGACCTGATATCTTATAGAGATCACTCTTTGCCATAAACGGTGTTTTTGTAAGCAGCCAGCCTCTCTTTTGTTCCTCGTCCTCAACAAATCTCTGTAAAAGCTGAATTACTCTTGCGCCCTTCGGCAAAAGAATAGGCAAGCCCTGACCGATAACATCAGACGTTGTAAACAGTTCAAGCTCTCTGCCCAGCTTATTGTGATCTCTCTTTCTTGCTTCTTCTACCTGAGCCAGATGTTCTTCAAGCTGTGAAGCCTTCGGAAAAGCCGTTCCGTATACTCTGCAAAGCTGTGCTTTTGATGCGTCGCCTCTCCAATATGCGCCCGTACAAGCTGTAAGCTTGATAGCTTTTATTGGCGCAACACTCATAAGGTGCGGACCTGCGCAAAGGTCTGTAAAATCGCCCTGCTTATAGAATGTGATATGCTCGCCCTTGTCGGTATGCTCCTTTGCAAGCTCTGTTTTATACGGCTCGTTCATATCTTCAAGAAGCTTTATTGCAGCTTCGGGAGCAAGCTCAAAGCGTTCAAGCTCCACGCCGCTTTTTACAATTGCTTTCATTTCCTTTTCGATCGCTGCAAGATCGTCGGGAGAAAAAGACTTCTCTACATCAAAATCATAATAGAAGCCGTTGTCAATTGCAGGACCTATTGCAAAATGCGCATTGGGGTATAAATGCTTTACTGCCTGTGCAAGTACATGAGAAGCAGTATGCCAGAAAGCCTTTTTGCCGTCATCATCATCAAACGTCAGAATTTCAAGCTTACAGTCCTTTGTAAGCGGAGTTCTCAGATCGCACACAACACCGTCAACTCTGCAGACACAAGCAGATTTATAAAGTCCCATACTAATAGATTTAGCAATTTCGGCAGGCGTAATTTTTTCTTCGTATTGGTTTACAACGCCGCCTTTGAGTTCAACATTAATCATATTTGTACCTCCTAAAAAAATTAATAAAAAAATGCGCCCCTTAAAAAGGGACGCAGTAATAATTACCCGTGATTCCACCCAAATTCAGTATAATAATAATTATACCCTCGTTTCGACATATAACGGTGTCAGCCGTTCTGCCTTATTTCGGCAGACTCTCAAAGGTGGTATGCTTTACGCTCCCGCTATATCCGATTACAGCCCATGTCGGATATTCTCTGAAAACGGTATTTTGCCTAAAGCCGTCCTTATCAGCGATTTATAATATATATTGTGATAATGTTATCACAACTGAATTCATTTGTCAATAGTTAATTTTATTTTTTATTTGCATTATTTGCATCATCTGAAAGCTCCATAATAAGCTTATCAATTTTGTCAAGAGTAGACAGCGGTTCTTCGTCGGGTTCGTCCTCGTCGCCGTCAGCAGATATATTAGGCACCTTGCCTGTTCTCTCCATTGCCTTTTTTGCGGCTTTTTCAAGTCTGATCTTTTCAAACTCCGCTGTAACATATTTTGTACTGCCTACGCCGAAAGCAGATTCAGGTTCGTCCTCTTTCTTTTCTTCCTTTTCAGCCTTCTTAGTTTTTTCGTTTCCTGCTGCTGCATTTCCATAAAGCTCCTGCGCTCTTGTCTTTGTCATCATTTTTGACGAAAGGCGGAAAAGTGAGAATGTTGTATAAAGTCCCAATGTAGCTATCAAAAACTGCGGTACAAGCTGAGTAAACTCAAAATATCCCAAGGTATAAATACTTTTCTCAACCTCTGAGATCACATATACGCTTGAAAACAGAATAAACGGCAAACCATAAACAAAAGACGATTTTACAGGATTCTTGATTTCAATACCGCAAAGTACCATTGAATTCTGGAAAATAAACGCTGTTAAGAATACCCATGCAAGCACGTCAAAGAACGCAAACGAAGAAGCTTCTTCTCTATGCAGAATAAATGAATTGATCATTTCGAAGGCTGCCCACACGGTTGGGAATATCATTAACACACGCATTTTCTTTGCGATATTAAAGCCTATCAAAAGTCCCATACCTACAATAGCAAACAGCAGCGCAACTATAATACCGAGCGAATTGCTTACAAGAGATGTTACAGTGACCTCTGTTCCGTTCGTCAGCGCAAGCAGGCTCACAGCGCTTTCAACGCCTAACAAAAGACCTGACATAACAAGAAATATTCCTGCGATCGGATCAGATTTTATATCGCAGTATGACGACGTTTTTCTGTCGATCAAGCTAAAAAACAAAGATAATACATACAGCGCCGCTGCCAGAATAACTATCAGCTCCGGTTCTGTTTTTGTATTGATAAGCAAAGAATAATCTCCAAACAGCTTTTGAGTTATTTCATCGCTGCCCAAGAAAAAAATGTGATATATATGCAAAAAAACAGCACCCATATACACAGGTACAAATATAGCCCAGCTTGCTTTTACCTTCATTAATTATTCGTCCTTTCAGGCTTCCTGCCAAACAACAAAAAGCAGTCATAATATATATTCTTATCATAAAAAAATTTATTTCAGTATATAATTTATTGCGGTAAAGAATCAACCACAATCTCACAAATACAATATTATAACAAATCTCAAAATATGTCAAGAGAAAAACATTACAAAAATGTAATAGCAAAAACGAAAGGAATTATAAACATGAAAAAATACTCATATATACTCATATTTTTACTGATATTAATGGCATGTATACCGCTTTCTGCCAACAAAAATATTATGCGTGACATCTTCTGCGGCAAGACGCCCGACACAGCAGAAGTATTTGCCGATTCTATTCAAACAGGCAGTTATACAATACCCGATAATATTACGTTCACAGACACATCTGCAAACACCTTATGTACCCGTTCGACAAAATCGCTTATATACTCTATGACGGGTGCGTTGGTAGATAACGATTTTTTCGAGCAGGAAGTAAAAGCCTTTGCCGTTGCCTGTCAGACTCGTATATGTTATGAATACGAAAACGGTACTTTTTCAATAAACACTAAAGACAGTACGGTTTTTCTTAACGAAAACGAGCTCAAAAACAAATTCGGCAGCGATGTGACCTTATTTCGTTCATACTGCGATAATGTTTATAATAATATTATTACACAAAATGGTAAGCCCTGCAATTTATTTGCCGAAAGCTCTGACATACAACAACAAACTGTTTCGGCGGCTGATCCGTTTTCTGACTTATCAGGCTGTACCCCCACCGACTGCGGAATAAACAAAAGTCTTGCTCACTCAATGGCAATGCAGGGCAACACATACCGTGAAATATTATACTATTCGGCTTTTGCCCAAGCGCATTTATCAAGTACAGTCTGAAGTACAAACTCCGAAAAAACTTCTTCTCCCTTATGAACAGCGGTATTATCTCCAAAGCTGTACATTTCAGCTAATTCCTGCGGAAGAATAGCAAGGTCTGAACAAGAAAGCATAGAAATGTCAAATTCGCTGTCGCCTGCCGAAATTACAAGCTCTGCACCCAAACGCTTTTTAAGGCGCATTACCGCTTCACCCTTCGTGAGTCTTTTCGGCAGAACATAGACCTTTACACCGTTTGTGAAAACGTCAACCTTTGCGGTGTTCAATTCATTATTAAGCATTTGTGCGGTTTCAAGCGGCTTTTCACTCTTTGTAAAAATAAACAGCCCTCTTATATTGCGCACATCAAGACTTCTGTTTTCGTCTTTTTCAAGCAGCTCTGAAGCCTTTTCAAGCTCGCCTGTACAAGCTGCTACCAATTCACACGATTCCTCAAACCAAGCCTGATCCTCCTGTCCGTCTACAAGCAGCACTCCGCCGTTGCACACAAGAGCATATTTGGGAGTACCAAGTCCGAGATCTATTCTGTTGTACTGCTCAAGCGTTCTTGTAGTTGTGGGTACAAAAACTGTGCTTTCATTAACTTTCTTTAACAGCTCTGCCGTTTTATTCGTTATAAAAGAGATCTCTCTTTCATGATATATTTCAGCGCATATCTTATTTTCGCCTATATAGTGCTTGTAAGAAAAAATAATAGTGTTGTCTAAGTCGGTATTGAATATTATCATATTAAAATTCCTAACTATAAATATAATATAAAAAGCAAAAAGCGTAAGCCTTTCGACCTACGCTAAATCTGCTGAGTTCGTAGTGATATTGACAGAACGTATGCGGTCTTACCGCTAACATTTACTGTAAGTATTTTATCATAATTCCGATTTAATGTCAAGTTTTCAGATGTTAAGAAATTGTGTATAAACAAGGCTCAGCCTTGACAAATCAAACTTCCTCCTTGTTTTTTGGCTGAAATATTGTATTTATTATACAACAATTCAAATTGTTTTTTGTGGACATCAACAACAATATCTATTTGTAAACATTTTATTAATTGATTGTAAACTGCTGTTCATTATCTTCGGTTGACATGATCTGCGCTTTTGTTTGGGTATTATCTGCGATCTCACATTCTTTAGTCTTTGTAAAAAGTACAATAACAATTGCCGCCGTCAATACAACAGTAACCGCAAGTCCGCCCTCCAAGCCGAATTTTCCGCCGTTTATCAAAGACCTTGCTTCAACGCAATTCATATGCATAACAGAATCGTTATTTGACATTCCGCTGACGTTTATACCATAGAAATTGCCCTGAACGAAATTCCACAATGAATGTATAGCGCACACGCCCCAGATATTTCCTCTCTTATACATATAAAACGCCGCAAAGATACCGAACAGTGAAATATTAATAACCGCAAGAACAGTAACTCCGCTGTTAAACATATGCGCAAGCGCAAACATAATTCCCGATATTGCCGCTGCAACTGCTAAAGGAGTACACCTTGTAAGTGATACAGTAAGATAACCTCTGAAAATCACTTCTTCGCTCATACCCTGAATCAAAAAAGCAAGGAAAAACAGCAACATTCTTTGTAATACGATATTATCGTCAATTCCCTTGTACTCAAGCGCACCTGTAAGTAAGCAAATACCTACGGCACTCGAAAAAAGTACTGTACCTATAAGCATACCGACAAGATACTCAATGCAGGCATTATTTTTTCTGAATCCCATAGATGAAAGCGGTCTTTTCTCGCCTGCTTTGCAGTATATCATAGTACCCACAGTTGCAAGTCCCGTTGACATAAGCATTAATACCATTATCTGAAACGGCAAATTAGTTACAACCGCAACAGATCTGTCAACATAATCCTCTAAGGTGATGACCTGATTAGCAAACTGTTCTGTAAGCGACCGGTATTCATCGTTTTCCAGTATATACTTTATTGCAGGATATAACACCGGTACAGACGCAAGCGTTTCTACTGTAAGAAAAACAATAATGAATATTAGCACCTCAAAAAAAGCATTATGATAAATGCTGACCTTTGCTTCTTCAAGCATTTTTGTTCTTTTTAATCCAAACTCTCCCATTTTTTATCCTTTCTTTAATCGTAACTATTCAGAACCCTACCGCATTTTTCAGTAAATAGAGTCAACATAAAATAAAGCTTTCGGTCAAGCCTTTTTCAAAAGGCTTGCGGGGTTCTAAGGAGCAGAGCCACTTAGCCGCCGGAGGCACGCAAAAGCCCTTTTAGGGGTGAATTTCAAAAACAGTCTAAACGACTGTTTTTGAAAGAGGGGCATTTTGGCAGAAAATGCCCCTTAGTACCGTTTATAACAAAAGTCGCCACGCCGCACCAAGGCGGCGCATTAAGGCAGAACCACACAAAAACTTTCTGTTGAACTGGCTTCTGAATAGATACCTTTAATCGAACATTATCTCGCAAACATTACTCTTTCGTTATTAAACAGCGCTCTCAAAAGTACCATTCCGACAGCCGATACAGCCAGATTTACTCCTGCCGTGACAAGAATGTTCACTGTCACCGCATTAAATGAGAATATACCGATCATACTTTGTACTGAATTATATGCAGGTATCAAGTACCAGACTATTTCATTTTTAGCGTCTGTTGAGTATAAAGCGGAAAAGCCTATAAACATTACCGCCATCATAAAAGGCAGTGTAAGAGTTGAGGCTTCTTTCACGGTTTTTGCGATAGTTGAAAGAACAGATATTACCGTAACATACATAATGACCGTTGACAATATTACTAAGATTAAAAGTCCGAAATCCTTTGGAGTATAAACTGCTACGGAGATAGAGGTATCAGATGTTTCCATGACGCTGCTCATCAAAGCAGGCATAGACAAAACCGTGCCCAAAAAGTTAGAAAGTCCGCTAAGCAGCGCCATGCACGAAAGCGCAAGAACCTTGCCCAAAGCGATCTGCTCTCTGGGTACAGGCGTAATAAGAAGTGTGGCAAATGTGCCCCTCTCCTTTTCGCCTGCTATGCTTTCGGGTGCAAGCGCCATACAGCTTGAGTACATCAGCGTCATAAGCATCATAGGCAGCAGCGAAGCAAAAAGCGTACCTGTTGTCTGTTCGTTCGTTGCTATGTCGTACTTCTCCTGATCTTGTGAATTTGCGGCAAAGTTTACGTCAAACACATTGCTTACAGCAGATTCATACACATCAAGTATATCTACGATACGAGAATACGCCGCACTTGACGCCATATCAGCCGAGCTGTAATATATTTCAACATTCGGTACTGTTTGCTTTCGTAAATTAGGATTGAAATTGTTTACACTGTTCTCGAAATCCTTCGGAAACACAATGCAAAGCGTTATGTTTTTTTCTTCAATTTCTTTTTTTGCATTTTCGATCTCGTCCTCTGAAATAACAGTTACGTTAAAAGCTCCGCTTTCAACAAGATTCTTAACGCCCTTAGGAATATTTACGGCGTACACATTCGTTTCGGCAGTTAATTTGCTGCCGATAGTATCAGCCATAACATTCCCCATAATATTATACATAATAAAGATCAGCAGACCGGGTAATATCACAGTTGTAAAAAACAATCTTCTGTCACCCAAAAATCTTGCCATTTCTTTTCTGAATACAACAAACGCACCGTTTTTCACACAGAGTCCCCCTTTTTCTCGTAGTACAGGTCAAAGAACACGTCCTCTAAGCTTTTGTCTTTAGTCAATGTTTCAATATCGCTGCACACCGTCAACACACCGTCAATAATAATGCCTGCACGATCGCACAACTTTTCCACAAGACTGAAAATATGTGTGGAAAGAATAATTGTTTTGCCTTGTTCCTTCAACTCCTTCAAAAAGTCTGTTACAACCTTTGCAGTTATAACATCAAGTCCGTTGGTAGGCTCGTCAAAAATTATAATATCGGGATCATGCGCAATAGAAACAACAAGAGATACTTTTTGTTTCATACCCGTTGAAAGATTTGCAACCTTTACCCCTGCAAATTTATCTATTCCAAATTTTGAAAAAAGGTATTTTTTCCTTTCTTCTCTTGCGTCAGTCGGAATCTTATACATATCGGAGAAAAAATCATACAAAAAATCGGGTGTAAAAAAATCCTCCAGCTTTAATTCGCTTGTAAGGAATCCTACCATATTACGCACCTTATCGGGTTCTTTCACAACACTTATACCCTTGATAAAAGCGTCGCCTGAATCAGGCTTGATAAGCGTTGAAAGAATACGAAGCGTAGTTGTCTTGCCTGCGCCGTTAGGACCTAAAAGACCGAATATTTCTCCCTCATAAGCCGAAAAAGAAAGATCGCTGACAGCTATTTTTATTTTTTCGTCGGTTTTCTCTATTTTTCTCTGTTTTGCCGAAAGCTTAAAGCTTTTAGTCACATTCTCGACCTTTAATATTTCTTTCATCTCTAATACCTCCCATAACGATCGATTCACCTAAATTATATAATACTCATACCGCCGTGTCAAATACAAAAACAGTATTTATAAAAAAGAGCTGCCGCAAAAAGCGAACAGCTCTTAGTTTGTTAAGGCAACACCGCGCAAAGAACACTTTGCGGTATTGCCTTAATGAAATATTATTCTTCTTCCGGTTTCGGAATCTTATTTGAAACAGGCTTTTTATTGTTTGAAGTTTTCATAAGATTTTCTATCTTCTGCTTTTTGGTTCTGTATTCCATCAGGCTTGCGTCGAGCAGGTCATCAGTTTTTGTCAAAATTTCATTAATATAATTATTTGTGGCATTTTTAACCTTCTGTGCGGTAAGCTCAGCATCCTCTGTAATACGCTGTGCCTCTAAGCGTGCCTGTTTAACAAGCTCATCATGCTCAAGCATTTCTTTGCGCTTTTTCTCTGCTATGTCGATTATTGATTGAGCCTCTAACTTTGCGTCGCTTATAATTTTTGTTCTGTCTGCAACAATAGCCTTTGCCTGACGTATTTCAACAGGCATATTCTTTCTGATATCATCTATCAGATCAGATACTTGATTCTTGTCTATCATAGCCTTGTTTACTACCGGCAGATCCTTTGCCTCTGACAACAACCCTTCAAGATCCTTTAGTAAATCATCAACTTTCATGGTTACTTTCTCCTCCGCATAATCTATCACGAATTTCATCGTGGATACATTCGGGAACAAAGTCCCTTATGTTTCCCCCAAATGCTGCAACACTTTTAACAATGCTTGAGCTGAGATACATATTCTCTCCGCGCGAAGTAAAGAATATCGTTTCAAGCTCAGGATTTAGCATTTTATTGGTTAGCGCCATCTGAAACTCATATTCAAAGTCAGATACAGCGCGCAAGCCCTTTACAACGGCTGTTGCATTTCTTTCTCTTGCATAGTCTGCAAGCAAGCCCTCGCAAGCTACAACCTCTACATTGCTCAAACCGTCAAGCGCCTTGTTCAAAAGGTGCATACGTTCTTCAAGCGAGAAGCAAGGCGTTTTTGCCTTGTTCACAAACACCGCAACTATTACCTTGTCAAACGTATTCGCCGCCCGTTTGATAATATCCACATGACCTAATGTGACCGGGTCAAAGCTTCCGGGACAAATCACCGTTCGCATAACACACCCCCTGCCAAAACTGCTTTTTTCATGATATCCGTGTTTATCTGCACGAATACCGGTAAACAAAACGATCTATGCGTTTTCCTGTGCAAAATCGGTATGACAGTACGTAGTAATCTGAATCTTACCGTAACGATACTGTCTGTACTTAACAAATTCGTCAAGCTTATCTGCAAGCACCTCATCAACGGGCGATTCACATATTATCATACCGCCCTTGTTCATTACTCTTTCTGATTTTGCAAGAGCCTGTTGAAGCAATCCTGTCGAGTACGGCGGATCAAGAAACACAAAATCAAACTTTTCACGGCACATTCCCAAATAGCTTATCGAATCTGCCCTTATCACCTTTGCATTTTGTTCAAGCTTTGTAGATAACAAATTCCTTTTTACAATATTAACCGATTCGTTTCTGTTATCAACAAAAACCGCCTCTTTTGCGCCTCTGCTGAGCGCTTCTATACCCATTTGTCCCGAACCCGCAAAAAGATCAAGAAAACGTCTGCCCTCAACGCTGAACTGTATGATACTGAAAACAGCCTCTTTTACCCTGTCTGTGGTAGGTCTTACGTCATCACCGACAAGCTGCTCTAATTTTCTGCCTCTTGCAGAACCTGTAATTACTCGCATACTAATCTCCTATTGTTTATCTAAGTGAAATTATAACATTGTTGTTACTATTTTGTCAACCTTTTTTCATAAATTTTATTACTATTTTGTAATTTTTTTAAACCAATATTAAGGGCATCTCTAAAAACCTGCCGTCGTTCAGATGTGCCGTAGATTTAGTCGGCAGATTTCACAATAAAATCGCCGGGTGCAGTCTGCCGGTGGCAGACGTTGCCGCAAGGCAACAGCACCGACCGAGCCGGCAGGCGAGACTCATACTGACGTATGTCAAGATTTTTTATGCAAGATGACGGCTGAAGATACGGTGCAGATGGGCGGCGTGAGGTTTTTTAGAGGTGCCCTTAATTATTCTCTGTATCATGAAAATAATTATACACAGCCTGAGCAGCGTTCTTATTCATAGAGGGAGCATTTTCAAGCTCGATCAATTCTGCTTCTCTGATATTCTTGATAGTACCGAAGTATTTAAGCAGATTTTTTGCTCTTGTCTTACCTATACCCTCTATATCGGTAAGCGAGCTTTTGAAAGCGTTCTTGCTTCTTCTTTGGTGATGATAACCGATAGCAAAGCGGTGAACCTCCTCTTGAATATCTGACACCAAAGTATAACTGCTTCTGAATGATTTAAGCTCTATTTCGCCTGTTCCGTCTGTTATAGCACGAGTTTTATGCTTATCGTCCTTCACCATACCGAAAAGCGGAACATTAACACCTGCTTTTTCAAGCACAGGACCAACAGCGGATATTTGTCCCTTGCCGCCGTCAAGTAAGATAAGATCGGGCAGTCTGCCGAAGCCCTCGTTTGTATCCTTTAGTTTATGATATTCTTCAAAACGACGTGTAAGCACCTCATTCATAGAAGCGTAATCGTCCTGACCTTCAAACGATTTTATCTTAAACTTACGGTATGCAGATTTAAGCGGTCTGCCGTTTTCAAAGACTATCATACCTGCAACATTTTCTGTTCCGGCAAGATTTGAAATATCGTAAGACTCAATATACACAGGAACTTTTTTAAGTCCTAAAAGCTCACCCAGCTCTTTTAATGCTGAATAATACCTTCCTTGACTGTTCTTACTCTGTGCAAGAACCTCAGCGGCATTATTTTTGCACATGGTCACCAAATGCTTTCTTTCGCCCTTTTGCGGTGCAAACAAATAAACACGCTTTCCCGATTTCTCAGAAAGCCACCTTTCAAAGCTTTCTTTGTCCTCAAGCTCTCTGTCTACTGTGATATTCTGCGGTATTCTTTCTCTGATAGAATAATACTGCATAATAAATTCCGAGAAGGCTGTATCTTCATCACCGAGTTCTTTTATCAAAAAGGTTTCTCTGTCAAACAGAGTACCGCCCGTAAAACGGAACACCTGAAAGCACCCGTCTATACCGTCTGAAAACAAAGCTATAACGTCTTGTTCTTTGACCTCAGCGGCAACAACTTTTTGTTTGTCGCTCATTCGTTTAACGGCGGCTATTCTGTCACGAATTCTTGCGGCACGTTCAAACTCTAAATTCTCAGACGCTTCAAGCATTTCTTTTTCAAGCTCTTTTACTGAAAGATTACCGCCCTGTTTCAGAAATGCGGCAGCTTCGCTTATTATTTCGCTGTATTCCTCTTGTGATATTTTACCTCTGCACAAGCCGCAGCACTGTTTAATATGGAAATTCAGGCACGGTCTGCCTTTTCCGAAATCTTCGGGGAATTTTCTGCTGCAAGTGGGCAGCTTGAAGATCTTTATCGCCTGATCTACGGCAGTTTTCACATAGTATGAGCTTTTATACGGTCCTATAAACTCTCCGCTGTCGTCGGGCTTTTTCTCCTCTGATATGCGAGGATACTTTTCTTTTGATATTTTAATGTAGCTGTAACCCTTATCATCTTTCAGCAATATATTATACTTAGGCTTATATTGTTTGATAAGACTTGCTTCGAGTACCAAAGCTTCAAATTCGCTGTCGGTGATAACATACTCGAAGTAGTCAACATTAAAGACCATTCTTTTTGTTTTTTCGTTGTGATTATTCTGCGAGCCGAAATACTGGCTCACTCTGTTTTTAAGCTTTTTAGCCTTTCCGATATATATAATTTCCTTTCTTGAATTGTGCATAATATACACACCGGGTTCAAGCGGCAGCTTCATTGATTTTTCTCTTAATTCTTTCATTTTCGGATTCATAATGCTGCACCGACTTTCAAATAATATATAATTATTATAGATAAT
>JAFPLH010000049.1 GCA_017402845.1 Clostridia bacterium | reverse complement strand
TATCAGATTCAGACTCAACGTCTGATGTATCTGTTGTATCAGATTCAGACTCAACGTCTGATGTATCTGTTGTGTCGGATTCGGACTCAACGTCTGATGTATCTGTTGTATCGGATTCGGACTCAACGTCTGATGTATCTGTTGTATCGGATTCGGACTCAACATCTGATGTATCTGTTGTATCGGATTCGGACTCAACATCTGATGTATCTGTTGTATCAGATTCAGACTCAACGTTTGATGTATCTGTTGTATCAGATTCAGTTTCAGTGTCGGTGTTTGAATCAGTGTCGGACTCAGGAATTTTAATAAATGTACCGGCTATTACTATATCTGAATCGGGCATATACTCATAGTCTGTCTGCCAGCCGCTGAATGTGTAACCGTCCTTTACAGGCTCGTCAATGAGTACAATCTTTGATGCATAATCAGCCTCAACCGTCTTATACTCCTCGCCGTCAACCGTATAAGTTATCTTGTGAGTGTTGATCTTGAATTCTGCAATGAGTACCAAGTCATTAGCAGGCATTGTTTGCGGAACTTCGCCCCAGCTTACAAATGTATAACCTGTTTTTGTCGGGTTCTCCTCCGGGATATAGTTTGCAAGCGTTTCACCGTATTTAACGGAGAATATCTTATAAGGACCGCCGTCGCTTTCATCAAGCTTTAATGTAAGAGTATAGGTATTTACTTTGAATTCACCTGTAACTACTACATCTTCGTCGGGCATTGTAGCAGGAATTTCACTCCAGCCGCTGAATGTATAGCCTGTCTTAGTTGGTGCTTCTCTCGGTGTAATAGTATCGGCATAGTTCAATGTTTCAACTTGACCGTATACATCACCATCTACCATATAGGTCAATGTGTGTTTATTTATTGTAAATGTACCGGTAATCACTACGTCTTCATCGGGCATTGTGGCAGGAATCTCGCTCCAACCGCTGAATGTATAGCCTGTCTTAGTCGGTACTTCTCTCGGTGTGATAGTATCACCATAGTTCATTGTTTCAACTTGACCGTATACTTCACCATCTACCAGATAAGTTATTGTATGAGTATTTACGTTAAATTTGCCTGTTACCACCACATCTTTGTCAGGCATATTTTTGGGGATCTCACTCCAACCGCTGAATGTGAAGCCTTTCTTTGTGGGTTCCTCTCTCGGTGTAATAGGTGTATTATAGTCTAATTTCTCAACTTGACCATAAATTTCGCCGTCTACCAGATATGTTAATGTATGCGTATTGATAGTAAACTTACCAGAAATTACTACGTCTTCATCGGGCATTGTAGCAGGAATTTCACTCCAGCCGCTGAATGTATAGCCTGTTTTTGTTGGTTCTTTTCTCGGAGTAATAGGCGCTGCATAATCGAGTGTTTCAATTTTGCCGTATACTTCGTCATCTACTTTATATGTCAATGTGTGAGAATTAATCTCCCAAATTGCTTTGTATGTTCTGTTTTCGTGTGTGCCTGTGGGAATAGTTACCTCTTTCTGAGGTTCGCCGTCATTCAGTGACCAGCCTATAAAATGATAATGATCCTTAGTCGGTGTAGGAAGTTTAAAGTCATCAGATTCAATTGTATAAACTATCTTTTCAGGTTCATCATCGGTCAGTACTCCGCCGTCAAGATCATAGGAAATTATATAGTTTATAGGTACTAAATCCATTTCAAAATTAAGTGTTGGCACTTCATTATTCTCTGTGTGGAGATAGAGTGTAAGCTGTTCTTTACTGCTTTGATGTATTCCCGTGTATATAGTTGTATTTCTTACACCATACTTATCAGTATAACCCAAGGTCTTATCGGCGTCTGCCCCACCGTCAATAAATGTAAGATAAGTACCTGAAACGGTTGTTTTGATATTACCGCTGAATTTGAATGCATAGCCTGTGGGAGCATTCAGTGTTAAATAAGTGTCGCTTGCATTATTCGTATTACCTGATGTTACTGAAAAATGTGGAACAGAAAGAGGAATAGATACCGTTTTGCTGCCGGTATTAGGCATTGAAATAGAATATGCATTGGATACTTTTTTAAATTCAG
Source organism: Clostridia bacterium (assembly GCA_017402845.1). Classification (GTDB taxonomy): domain Bacteria; phylum Bacillota; class Clostridia; order Oscillospirales; family Acutalibacteraceae; genus RUG592. Next base: position 15,605 of record JAFPLH010000049.1, on the reverse strand, counting down.
CACTTACTGTTACATTGGCACGAGGCATTACAAATTCTGCAATATTGCCGCTGTCCCAGGTTCCGCCGGTTGAAGGTATATTGCTATTGGTATTACTGTTTACAACTTTAATTGACGAAAGCATATAACCATCATTCGGAACTGCTGTAACTGTTATTTTATCATCATATTTTGCTTTTTCTGATGATAATAAAACAGTACCGTTTTTAATGCTGTCGGATAATCCTATGTTATAATTAATGATGTCATCTCTTATGGTTACGATCATTTCAAGTTTTGAGTTGACATTATCACTATTTGTGTTATTGAATCCGATTCCAAGATATCGGCTTGAGGTAACATATGGATTAATAGTATAATTATTTACCTGTCCGCTTCTAACGAAAAGCTGATTACCGGAATAATCGCTTTGGCTTCTCATATAGCCGTCTATGCATTTTAATTCCATATTGTATGATTGAGTAATATAACCGCTGAACTCAAGGTATTTGCCTGCCGGAGATGTAATATTTAAAATGCTGTTGCCTTTTACTGCTTCATCTTCGCTAACGCCGCCCTTATCATAAACTCTGAAATAGTCAAAGCCACTTGGAATAGAAATATCTTGAACTTCGGGACGAGCAAGTCTTATATAAGCGTCTTCTTTGTCACCGAAAATTGCTTTTGCTGTTACTTTTGACGGAGGCATTTTTATTACGGCTGTTTTTGAAGAATACCATGTGCCGCCTTTAATACTTACCTCATTGCCTATGTTATCAACAACAACGATCTCCTGCAGTATTTTTCCTTCTTCCGGAGTGGCTGTGAATGTTACCTCGTCATTTCTGCCTGCGGTCTGAACACTTGCTGAAAGTGTTCCGCCGTCTGTTTGTTCTGTTATAACCGGATATTTATTTGGGTATTTTTTTATTACTGCAACAAGCTCACAGCCTGAATAAGTGTTTGAATCATTATCGGAGATAAATTGCAGGGTAAGCTGTCTGCCTGAACTGCATATTGTGCCAATGCTTTCTTTTTTGGAAGTACCATACGTCTGCTTTCCAAGAATATTTGCAGTAGTATCTTCACCATCGTAAATTGACAGATAATCTCTTCCGATATCATTAGAATAAACATTGACCGTACCTGTAAGAGTTATAAAGCAGCCTTCGGGTGCTGTCAGTGTAAGAGCACCGTTGCAGTTTGATGAGTAATTCTCAGCTTTTCCGCCGTCGTCGTAAATATTAAAAGATTTAACTGCGGCAGGAATAATTGCATTTGTATTTCCGCTTTTAGGTATGTTGACTGATAAACCATCTGCTGCTGAAAATTTATTTGTAAAAGACGGAATAACGGTTACATCAGATGAAGTCATAGTAAACGTACCTTTGTTATTGGTAAACCAACGGCAATTTGAAGGAATAGTAATAATACTGCTACTGCCTTTTTTTACAGTAATTCCATCTAACATATACTCGCTGTTTTCATCTGCCGTAACGGTTATTAATTCACCGACCTTGGCACGATCATGGCTTGCGGTTATCTTACCTTCTGCGCTGTCTTCACAAGTGATAGTATGGGTTTCTGTTGATTCCTTTAGTAATATATTAAGTTCAAAGCCATCAAAATAATATGAACTGTCTGTAATAAATGACACTTTCATAACATTTGAATTAACAGTAAATGCAGCGATATCACGCTTTCCGTCATAAGAAGCTACTTCTTGTGTGTCATCATAAACTTTTATTTTATCATGAGTTGTTTCGGTATACATAGAACCTGAGATCTCAAAAATAAAGCCTTCAGGAGCGGTGAGCACAATTTCACCTTTGCAATTGTTAGCATAAGAACCGTTTTTGTCACCATGGTCATAAACCTTTAAGCCTGTTATACCGTTAGGAATTGTGAAGCTCTGGGTGCCGCTGAAAGGAACAAGCAAGCTCCAGTTATCGCCGCTGTTAATAAATGAAGCATTTATCTGCACGTTTTCATCGGGCATAATAAATCTGTAAGTATTATTATCTGTTCTTTGGAGTTTAATTGTTCTTCCGTTTTCTGATACGATACTTACATCGCTTGTAACATATCCGCTGTCCGGAACAGTAGTAAAGTAAATAGTATCACCGGCTCTTGCAGATTTTTTATTAACATCAACAGTTCCGTTTTGATAGTTTTCTGCAATAACGTTATATATATCGGTATTAGCACAAACTGTTGCGGTGATGTCAATTCCGCTGTATTCAGGATAATTAGATTCAAATTGAACAAATACAGACTCTGAGCTTGTGTAAATAGTATCAATACTAATAGTATCACCGTCAGCAGAAGGAGTTGACGTGTACAATCGAGTATTGTTTTTAGAAATACCGTCGTAAATATTAATATTTGAATTCTTGTTTCCGGTCAATGTACCCTCTAATTTAAGAGTAGTATCCTCGCTTGAGCTGATCAGACAATTGGTGGTTTTACCGGTCAAAAAATTCCCATTTTCGCCGCCGTCATCATAGATCTTAAACTTTTTTACATAATCAGGAATAACGGCAGTAAAATTTGTCACAGTTGATAGATTGATATACTGCTTTTCTATTGGAACAAATATGGCAGTTATTTCAACATCACAGTATGGCATTTGGAAAGTAATGTCTTTACCTGATTTTTTTCTGTCGTAAAACCAGTTTTTATTGATTACCGGTACGGCTTTGCCATCTGCTCTTAAGACCTTAAGACTTTGGAAAGCGTATCCCTCAGAGGGCTCAGGTGTAATAGTAACCGTGGTGTTAAATTTAGCCTTTTTATAGCTTGCAGTTATTAATCCGTTTTCTGTTTCATTGCAAGTTATATTATATTCAGTGCTTAGTTCTTCAGCAGTTAAAACCTTGATAGTAAGATCAAAGCCGGATTTTTCAACTGAACTGTCTGTATAAAAATAAAATGTCATTTGATTTCCTGTGCTGATAATATCTGCAAATTCAACTTCAAGGTTGGAATGCTCTCCGCTTGCTCTGAAAATCAAAGGATCAGTTTGTCCTGCGCCGTCATATGCATACAGATTGTCACGGTAATCTCCGGATTCGGTTTTCATACTACCGTTAGTTACCATAAGCACACTTCCTTCGGGCGCTACAATGGTAACTAAACTGCGGCAATTATTGCTGTAATCGCCATCAGCTCCTCCGTTATCGTAAAGCTTAAAAGTAGAGCCCGCAAAATTATCGGGCAAGATAAGAGTTTGTTCGTCTACAACCGGCATATTGTAATAATAGCCGTCTGTTTCGTTGCCTTCAAGCGTGACCTTGTTTTCTTCAGCACTTGCCGAAACAAAAGCCTGTTCAGGCATTAAGCTTGCAAGCATCAAAGCTGACAAAGTCAATGACGAAGCTTTTCGTAAAATTTGTTTGAGTTTACTTTTCATAAGTCAACCTCCTGTGTTTATTATGGAAATATGTATTCCTATAAATAATGATATCACAATTGAAAAATATATACAATACACAAAAAGAAATTTTTCAAGGTAATACAGCACAAAGACATTGACTAAGATGTGCTGGAGCATTTTTGTCAGAGTGCATAAAGTAATCGCAGTACTAAGGAAATACTGAATTAATCACGTTCTGCTGAATGAGCACCCATCTCGCTTGCTTTTTAGTCAAATTGTACTCAAGTCACTTGAAAGCAGATTCGGTACAATATCTGTGTGGTATTACCTTAAACCAACTCTCATACGAATAACAATTGTATATGATGTTATTTCTCTTGCAATTAAAGAACAAAAGCCGCAGGACTCTTGTTCTTTTCAAAATGGTATTATCAGGCAACTAACCACTTATGTTTTTCAACGCTGTAAATTGGAACTAAGGGGATCATTATAGGTGTTTTCTTTAAATATTTTTGATATTCCGGATCACTTCCGTATGTTTTATTTTGTCGTATTTCCAAACGTCGTGCACCGCCAAACATAACATATATGATTCCCACATATCCCAAAACAGAAGCACTCCACTGTAACACGCCCGAATAAATGTTGATACCACCAACAAATACTCCTGTCCAAAAAAGCAATTCTCCGAAATAATTGGGACATCTTACGATTTTGTATAGACCGGTATCAACAAATCTGCCGGGATTTTTCTGTTTTGCAGCATTTTTCTGGTAATCTGCAAGCGACTCTATAATAACTCCAGTAACACTGATAACAGCTCCGATAATAACAAAAATATCTGTTCCGCTGTTATTCTCCAGCCTGAATAATACAGGCGAGGTTTCGCAAGCATAAAGCAGAGCCGCACTTATCCAAATACAGCACTTTATTAAAGGGTTCATACCTTTTCCAGACTTTATTTCTTTTTTCATTTTTTCGTTATATGCCGTACTCTTAATTTCTCGTAACATAAGATAACCGCCTAAACGACACCCGTAAATAATGAAAAGCAAACAAGCTATGAGAGTGCCGGCTGTAATACTTTCTCTAAACATTATTATCAGAACAATACCAATTGCAGCCACTGAAAACCCATAGCCGATAGAAATAAACCAAACGTATTTTTTAAAGCCTATACTGCTTACAACAAGCGCCGCAGATAATAATATAAGAAAACTCATTTTTATCATACTCCTTAAAAAATTGAAAATCTTCCAATGACTTTTGTAAACATTATACCATATTTTAAATGTATTATCAATAGTGCAATAGCAATAATATTACGCCTTGCGTAGGGAATATGCTATGCTTCATATATTATTGAAAAAGATCATCTCAGAGCGACATTAATATTCTTTCCAGCACGGCACAGGTTTACAGACATATCTATGAACCGATATTGACAGAACATGAATACATAAATGGTGGAATCATATCGAAAAAGTCAATAAGTCTATGTTGTTTAAACTGCCTTAAACCGATTTTTAAAAATCTTTTGTTGGAGAAGGTTTCAAATACATATACATATACATATCAAAATACATAAAAACAAGGAATCAGTCCGAGAATCTTTAACTTGACATAAAATTCATAGTATGATAGTATATACTGAGGTAAATTGGATAAAGATATAGAATACATTTTTTATAATTATATATTATTATAATGAAAAGGAGTGTCGAGATGCCGCAGGAAAAGAGTTTATTGGATAAATGCAGCACTGTTTTCATCGGTTTATACAAAAAAGCAGTGTCATGGATCTTTTTTGCAATTATTCTTTTTTTGTTTTTTCTTTCCTGGTTAAGCACTACAATACTTGTCTATGACGATGAAGGAGGACATATTTTTATATGCGATAATCCTTTTATCTTTATGATTCTGTTCGCCGTCGCAGCAGTGATCTTCATTTCACTGAAAAACAATAAGTCGGTAAAAAAATTGCTGATTAAAATCAAAACAGACGAAGAATATTTCAGAAAACTCCGTAAAACGATGCTCATTATTATGGGTGCAATTTCTCTTTTCTGGGTGACATCTACTCAATTTATACCCGTAGCAGATCAATACAGAGTGACATGGAGCGCTTATGAGCTTCACACAGAAGATTATTCAAAATATCAGCATGGTGAGTATTTTGAAAAATATCAGAATCAATTTGGTATCGTTTTGTTGATATACTTTTTTTCTTTCTTTTTCGGAAGTGCAAATTATTTAGCTTTCAGTCTTTTTAACATTGCTGCGTTGCTTTTCTTCTACTATGAGCTTTCGGAATTATGCGGGGATTTTCAGTTTGGACGTATAACTCAGCTTACAGTAATTTTGACAGGCTTTGCATTCTATCCGCTTATTACATACACCTCGTATTTATACGGAACACTGTGTGGCCTTGCATTAGGTGTTGCCGCTATGGATATGGAGATGAAATACTTCAAAACATATAAGAAAAAATATGCTGTATTGAGCGCAGTATTCATAATGCTATCGGTAGTAATCAAATCTAATTTTCTGATTTTCCTTATTGCTGCCGCAATTTGTGCTGCCATAGAAGTTATTCGGCAGAGAAAGATAAGAATGATAGCTCTGCCTACTCTTATAGCTGTTGCCGCTTTGCTTGCAACGGTTGTTCCGAAAACGATCATTTCAGAGATCACAGGCGAACCTCTTGACGGCGGCGCAAGTTCATGGGGATGGATCGCAATGGGACTTCAAGAGGGCAGTCGTGCACCCGGAGCGTTCAATATGTATAATGTTGATTTATATGAAAAGGTTTGCAATTATGATTCCGAGATGCACGCTGAAATAGCAAAAGAGAAAGTGAAAGAGCAGCTAAAGATGTTTTGGGAAGACAAACCATACGCTGTAAAGTTCTTTACAGAGAAGCAGGCATATCAATGGAGTGATCCGACCTTCATGTATGAATGGAATATCAGAGGCAAAACAAGCACGATCAAGATGAGTGAATGGGTTCAGGAATTTAAAAGTCCCCGCGGAGCAATGGTTGGTCTCAGATTGCTGAATCCTATGATGACGGCGGTATATTTAGGCGCATTACTGTATTGTTTACTATGTAGAAACAAGATCAATATTTACACGCTTGTGCTCGAAATGACATTTATCGGCGGTTTTATTTTCCATACCTTTTGGGAGGCTGCACCACGATATACATTGCCATATTATGTTCTGCTCTTTCCGTTGGCAATCGCAGGTTATTGTAAACTTGCAGATGTTTTGTCACAGAAAAAAAAGGGCTCTGCTTTCAAGCACAAGAAGAAAGCTTCGGAAAAAAAGACTTTAAAAGAAACATATTTGTTCTTTGTACCGTATATATGTCTTGGTTTGGTGTTTTTCGTATTTGTCGCTGCATACTTTAACGGTTTCGGCAGCTCTCTGACTGAAGGAAGCAGAGCCTATGCGGCTTGGGTAGAAGATAATTCCCGTGAACCGTTGTATAAAGAGGGAAATTATACCCTTTGTGTAAAATCGCATAAAGGACTTTCTTTTGAGTCGTCTGATGAAGAAAATGCAAAGCTTTTACTTACAGATACACCCACTCAGCTAAGACTAGTGTATTATCAGGGAACATACTGGTTTAAATTTGACGATGACCGCAGATATGTTGCACTTACGACCGAATATAATAAAAACAAAAAAAGACTTGTTGCGGCAGTCAAATATAAAAGAGATGACAATAAAAACCAGTGGACACTGACAGAAGCTGGGGATGGCGGAGTAACAATTACCTTTAATGATAAGTATGTTCTTGCATATGACAAAGCAAGTGGTGACGTTTATATTACCACTCCGACAGGCGCTGAAAACGAGATCTGGTATCTGGAAGAAAACTAAGGCAATATATTTGAATAAGCAAAAGAAAACACAAAATATGATTGCAGGATCGCTTTTATCATTTGAGTACAGTTTATCTAAAAATCATAGTGAGCAGGGGAGAGTCAGCAGGACGTGATTTATTGAGTTTTTCATGTACTCGGAATAATTAAAATCACACTACATTCGACAAACACAACATTAAGCAAAGCTTAGCCAATGATAAGCTCAATAATATTGTTTGATTAGCTATATGACAATATGGCAATAATCAATGACGATCATTAAATCGGTTTCTCACCGACTGTGATATATTAAGAATAAAAGGGGAGAGTGTATGCTATATGAAAACAAATATATTTATTAGTTTATTTCCTGTGATAAGGGTAATGCCGATAATTTTATTAATAATATTAACAGTGGTTGTATTCTATTTGTATGTTAGGAACCCCAACAGCATTAAAAGCGACCGTTCGGCAATGGAAAAACGGCGAAGTGAGCTTCGCACCACACAGGCAAAGATCATTAGTATTGAGCAGGAGAAATATTATGTTCATATGTATACACCGGCTGAAGAATCGAGAATGGATGTAAACTATATAAAACACCTTCCCAAGACAATGGCTAATAGTTCCTATTTTCGTGCCAAAATCAAACTTTCGGAAGAACCTGATAGTCTTATAGAAATGAAAAAGCATCGTGACGCTGTTTTCAATAAGAATGAAAAAAAGAAGTCGAAAAAATTCGATATAAAATAAAATATGAATTCACCACTAATAGTTATAACAGATATACCGGTGAATCTTGTGTATATCAACTAAATGATTATATCGAGGTAGGAAAGTATATTGATATTCGGTATAACTTCAATAATCCGAATATCAGCTTTATTGCACAGAATTTGAATATGTGAACATAGTAATCAGTGTAAAACCTCACAATGTAGTAAGTTTTTTTATTTTTTTTAGGCAAACACCGCACAAAGTCGTAAGGCAGTATTTGTGCGGTGTTGCTTTTAGAATAGATCTTAAGGAATCACTGAATAAATCGAGTGCCCGTATCGCTTAGTCAGATTTTTAGGCAAATTACACGAAACGCCCGCAGGAATACTGACGTATTTCAAGGAAGATGAGTGCAATTTGACAAAAATATGCAAGCGAGATGGGTGCTCAGTTCGCAGGACGTGATTTATTCAGTGGTTCCATAATAAACTGCACAAAAAAAAGAGGGAAATATAATAACATTTTTGATTATCACTTATTGTAATAATTGATGAATAATGTTAAAATATGTAATATGATATTTATTGCTGACGTTGATAAGCCCGAAAAAACGACGCAATAAAATACCATAATAATTTTGGTGTTTTTACCTGTATATTATTTAAGGAGGTTTTTTTATGAAGTGTAATGAATGCGGAGCTGCAATTCCGGATAATTCGACCGCCTGTCCAAACTGCGGCAAATCTATAACCGGCAATGCTCCGTCAGGTATCGCTCTCAAAAAAACGGCTGAGCCTAATGCTGCCGTACAGATGTCAGGAACTAATAGCGCCGTACAGCCGGCACAGCCAAAAACCACCGGCCCGATAATTCTTCGTGCCGATTCTGCCGAATCGTATATTTTCTATTTACAGAAAAAATTTTTCACACGTTTGTTTGCAGCCGTTCTTGCCGTTGTGCTGATCGTAACTGCGGCTATTAACGTTGTTTCTTTTATCACAAGAATTGATCTTACTCAGTTCGTTACTGTGACAGAATACGGTTACGATGGCAGCGGTTATGTTTCATACGATATTGACCGTAAAATGATCTTAGAAAATGTCTTTGGTGTTGAAGATAAAGATGATCTTTCAGAAGATCAGGAAGATACATACTATAAGCTTTTGAATTCTCTCGAAAGTGCGATCAAAAGTGATTCGTCAAATACGGGCTTGTCGAATGGAGATTTGGTTGAATATAATATAAAAGGTATTAAAGATATCTCAAAGGATACAGGTTTAAAGTTTAAGAATAAAGATGTAATCTCTTATACTGTATCAAATTTGCAGTCTCCTGTTCAGTTGAAGGTATCAGACCTTTTTGATGTATCTTTTATAGGCTATGAAGGTTCGGGCGGTATAAAGCTTACTGCAAAAGAAGGAAGTCACTATATAGAAACAGGATATAATAATTCGTTTTATATTGATGGAAAAGTGCCTGCTACTGTTGCGGTTAAAGATTTAACTGAAGCCACATTGAAAAACAATGACAATGTTGAGCTTTCTCTTGTTACTTCGGCAGATAACGATGCACTCAGAAGTGAGTATGGTTTCTTTATTGAGCCGACTTTTACAGAGTCTTATACAGTAGAAGATTTGACAACTACCGAGGAGATAGACGTATTTTCAAAATTAGATATTTCTGTTGCAGGCGTTGACGGAGAGGCAGAGGTTAAATATTTATGGGATTCATCGGTTGTTGAAGCAGAAATGGGAGACGACGGAAAACCTGTATTATCGGCACGCAGCGAAGATTCAAGGTTTTTCAATGTTTACAATATGACTACTTATGGCAGCTTTCCTTTGATTACTATTTCAAATAGTGACGAAAGTTCTATGAAATACAGCAGCAATTATGATTCATTCAGTATAGAAGCAAGCAAAACAAATAATATTTCAGGCGGAGATACTATTGAATTCAAGATAACTGCAAACGGTGAAGAAATTGACGGCGATGAATTCTCTGATAATGGCTATAAGTTTAAAGAAACAAGCTTTACTTATGAAGTTGAAAGCGGATCTCTTGATCGTTATCTGACATCTTCTAAGCAACTTACAAAAGATAACACAAGCGCTTATGGTGAAGTTGTAAGAGAAAAGGCTGAAACCTACCTTAAAGACAACTGGTCAAAGGCTGTTCACGGTAGTTACAGCTTTCGCTGCTATGACCAGACTATCAACAGTACCGCAATAGAGTCGAGAGTGTTTATGGCTAAAACAAGCACATACAGCAATACATATACACTTTGGTATATTTATGTATTCAAGGTAACCGACAGCGAAACACCTAAAGAAGCAACGGTTGCATTAGTTGCTGCTATAAGCAATCCGCTAATAAATTCTGCTGATTCTTCTCTTTCAACAATAGATTCAATTTCGTTTGAGTCTTACGAGTCACCCGAAGACGCTATTGCTTCTCTGGAATACTACAAGAAGAATAAAGAATACGGATTTACTGAATTTTCATTTGAATAAAGAGGAGGTTTCGTCATGAAAAATTGTACTGTTTGCGGCAGAGCATTGAAAGACAACGAGGTCTGCAACTGTTCTATAAGCGAATCTGTTTCAAAGGATTATTTTAAAGTTTCTTTGAACAAAGATACATTGAAGAAAATGAGCGACAACGTAAAGAATTTTGCTCAAATGGTATCAGATAAAAACAGCGATGTTTTTGTTCGTACAAACGACGGCGAATATGAAAACGGTCTTGGTGTTGCCGGTGTATGCGTTGTACCTGTTGAAAACGAGGTTCCTATACGTCAATATAATATCGCAAGACTTTCGACGCCTATTTTCAAAAAAGCTTATGGCAGATTGCAGGTTACAAACAAGAGAGTTATTTTCCGTTCAGCAGGAAAATCAATCTGCGGACCTGTTGTTAATGAAAATGAGTTTGCTATTAAAGATATCAGCGGCATTGATATTAAGTCTGATTACAGATTCTCTTTAGTAGTATTCCTGCTTTCATATTTAGGCAGAAATATTTTAACAGCTATTTATTATGCGTTGTTTGCAATTATTTTTGCAAAAACAGCAGACAAAAGCTTGGCGCCCTGCATTATTCTTTCAATACTTACGATACTGTTTTCTATTGCGTTAATGGTTATGGTGCCAAATAAGCATGTTTTTAAATCATCTGCATTTCAGGCAAGCGCATTTTCTCTGTTTTTATTGAGTGGCGCTTCATTAAGCTTCCTTGATGATCTCGGTGTTTCTTTACCGACAAATGCAAAAAGCGTTGGTTTTGTAGCAATATTGGCAATTGTTGCATATATTATCGCTTTAATCCAACTTATACTTTCAGGTATTGTTGAAGACCTTCGTATTTTTGTAAAGACAAAAGAAGCACAAGGAGCTGTTGAGATCGGTCGCAGACGTGTATCTAATGAGCGCACAGGTTTCTTGCTTGTAAAGCCATGGAGCGATACACAGGCAGCAATGAGAGAGCTTGGAGCCATTATCGACGACATCAAGAATTATGGTGACGCTGCAATTGCAAAATGGCGTGTTGGATAATATGTCTTTGAATTAAAGGGCACCTCTATAAACCTCCTGCCGCCCATCTGCACCGTATCTTCAGCCGTCATTTGCACAAAAAATCTTGACATACGTCAGTATAGCGGCGATTTTAAAGTGCCGTTTGCCGACTAAATCTATGGCAAATCTGAACGACAGCAGGTTTATTAGAAATGGCCTTAAATAAAACAACAATGTGCGGTTATTAGGTTACAGACTTAATGACCGCATAATTTTTCAAATTGATCTGTGTGTGTTTATAGTTATTGACTTTTTCTTGCTGATATCATATAATAAATATGCAACCAAACATAACAAAAATTTGATATATTTAATAAATTTCTGTGGTAGATAGATTTTTTATACTTAAGGGTACCTCTAAAAACCTCACGCCGCCCATCTGTACTGTATCTTCAGCCGTCAGATTGCACAAGAAATTCTTGAAATAGGTTAGTATTCCTGCGGATTTTTTGTTCAATCTGCCGACTAAATTTACGGCACATCTTTACGACGGCAGTTTTTTAGAGGTGCCCTTTAAGGTTGCAAAGAAGCTCTCCATTCGTGCGTTGTCGAAGCAGTGCGCGGTTCCGCTGAGGCTTTGACACATTCCACATGTGGAAATCTTTACGCGGAAATCGCAGCTTGTATACTGACAGCCTCGATCACTGTGGAAAACTGCGCCGTTGAGAGCTTTCCCGAATCTTTCTCTCAACTGTTCAACAGTATCAATGCAGAGTTCCTTCTTCATGTTGTCGCGCATTTCGAGAGCAACGAACTCGCCGTTAAAGCAGTCGAGAATTGGAGATACGTACAGCTTTCCGTCGGAGCAGGGCACCTCGGTAATATCGGTAAGCAGCTTGCGGAGCGGCGCAGAAGCGGTAAAGTCACGCTTTATCAGATTTTCTCTGTCCTGCGTTTCTGTATCGGCTTTCGTCAGACCGTGCGGTCTGCGGCGCTTATGAAGTAATTCGCCTTCTTCCATAGCACGGTACACGGTACGCCTGCTCGCCTTAACACCATGCTGCGCCAGTGCGGTCTGTATGCGGTCTATGCCGTAATTATCGTTGTCCGGGTGTTCCGATAGAATGTTGTTTATCTCGACCGGAAGAAGCTGTCTCGCTCTCGGTTTACTGTCCCTTTTATTTCGGCGGTAGTATCCCGATTCACTGACCTTTAAAACTCTGCACATATCCTTTACGGTATATTTGCCGGAGTTTTCTTGGATATACAGATACCGCTCCGATATCCCTACTTCTTCCGGTCTTTTGCGAAAAAACCGAGTGCGTCCGCCAAGATTTCATTTGCTTTTCTGAGCTCCGCGTTTTCCTTTTCGAGTGCTCGGATACGCTCACGTACTTCTTCGGCCCGATCACCATCTCCGACGAGCCGCGCGTTTGCCTTTCTGTCCTTGCGCCAGTCGGCAAGCGTGTAGTAGCGAAGTCCAAGCTGCTGCGCAGCCTTCTTCACACCTATTTCATCTGATAGCTTTAAGCCTTCCTCCTTGAATTCCTTGTTTTACTTCATTGTCTTTCTTCCTTTCAAGGTTTGTTTTTATCTTATCAGATTTTTGGGTGTTTGTCGACTATACTTTTAGTATACCATTCCAGTGCTGAATTGACAGATAAGTACGCTGTTGTAATGACCGCCGACAGAGCGTTTACATGGACTGTCGGAAATTTGATAAATACAGCGACTAAAAATGCAGACGGAATCTATTCTGCCCGTGTTTGTTCTACTTCAAATTTAACGGTAGACCCTTATTATGCAAGTGTAATGCATGATACCGGTTATGCTAGTGAGGCTACTATTTACTTAAAACCCGAAATCTTTGTATCGGGCGATTACTTTTACTATGACAAGTCTATCCCCACAGGAACTCTCAGAGCCACAAAAAGCGGAAACACGGTTAGCTTTTCTACGGTAATGGACACACCCATTGCATTGTATGACGAAAGCGGCGAACAAATAACTCTTTCTAAAAACGGAAGTGTATATTCATTTGAACCCGATAGCAATAAGACGTATTATCTTATAAGAACGCACATTGCCGGCACCGAAAGCAACTGGGAAGAAGATGAAATACCAATTATGCCTGGTAATCCCAATACGCCTGTTGTCAAGCACGACAACGGTTTGGGAAGCGAAGAAAACATTGAACTTACAAGCTCAAATTTTAATGCTGCAAGCGGAGGAATGTTTTATACCGACAAATCTTTTAAAGAAGATGAATTAATAAACCTTCAGCCCGACCGTAGCTCGGCAACAGGGCTTGTAATGGTAAAACCGGGTACGAGCGTAAGCGTATATGAATCTACAAAGAGTACTCCGTTAACAATAACAAAGCTTGCAAGTTCCGACAGTACCTCGGAAAATTACACTTTCCCGATCCTTGCAGCGTTTACTTACTATATTGTAAAGAATTATGTCGTACCTGATTATTCAGTCACAGTTGCCGATGGTATTAAAAACGGTAAGGTTTCAGCCGATAAAACAAACGCAAAAGAGAGCGAAACAGTTACCCTTACCGTTTCTCCCGACTCAGGCTATCAGGTAAAGAGCGTTACCGTGAACGGTATTGAAATAGTGCCTGTTGATGGCGAGTATTCATTTATAATGCCAGATGCAAATGTTACGGTAAACGCTGAGTTTGATAAAGTACCCGTAAGCGTGTCTTATATTGACGAAAACGGTGCCGGCAAAACCGCAAACGCAGTACCTCTTGACGGAACAGAAACCTCGCTTGAATCGGGCTGGTATGTTGTGAACAGTGATATTACCTACACAAGCCAGATCACCCTTAATGGCGATGTAAAGCTTATCCTTGCGGATGATAAGACAATGACTGTTACTATAACAGAAAACGAGTACGGTATATGCGGCAACAACGGCAAGAAGCTTACCATATACGGGCAGAACGGCTGCACAGGCACGCTCAATATCACGAACTCCCAAGAATCCGCTATCTATAGTTCGAATAGTATTGTCAATATTCACGGCGGTATCGTAAATGCCGTCTACACAGGCTCGCAAGTTGAAAAAGCTATCGACGCAGACGGATCTGCAAATCCCGATACAGGTATTTTTATAACAGGCGGCAAGGTTACAGCCGACGCAGGAACTTCCGGCATAGGAATGTTATCCCGAAGAACCATCAGCATTACCGGCGGGCAGGTAACTGTACGCAGTGGTATTTACATCGATGGCATATCTAATACGGAATGTGGCAGTGTTATTCTTAGCTGCAAAAAAAATGATGATTTTATAAACATCAGCAATATTCACAGATATAATGACGGCTGTACTATTAAGATTGCCAACGGACAGACGCTTACCAACGGCACAAATGTGTATGACGTTAACACTACTACCGAAACACTTTTGGGGTTGACTAATGTAACACTCGTTCGTGCGTATTCGGTAAATCTCCCCGAAAATATGGAGCTTTGCAATGGTTATGTGCTTATCAACGGTACGGCAAAAGCAGGCTCACAAATAAAATTCAAGGCAAAAGAAGGCTATATCGCAAGCAATGTTTCAGACGGAACAAATACACTCACTCCTGATGACACCGGTATTTATACTATTACTGTAACAGGTGATGTTAAAGTAACTGCGAATACTGAAATAACAAAATACACTGTAACTTGGAAGAACGATGACGGAACTGTACTTGAAACAGACGAAAATGTTCCTTATGGTACAACACCGCATTATGACGGCGCAACACCGACAAAAGCAAAAACAGCACAGTACACATACACATTCGACAAGTGGTCGCCGGATGTTTCTGCGGTTAAGGGAAATGTTACATATACCGCAGCATTCAAAGAAACAATAAACAAGTACACCGTAACTTGGAAGAATTATGACGGTACAGTTCTTGCAAAAGATGCTGTTGAATACGGCACAACACCCGAGTACAAAGGCAAAAACAGCACAGTACACATACACATTCGACAAGTGGTCACCGGATGTTTCCGAGGTTAAGGGAGATGTTACATATACCGCAACATTCAAAGAAACAATAAACAAGTATACCGTTACTTGGAAGAATTATAACGGAACTGTTCTTGAAACAGATAATAATGTTCCTTACGGTACAACACC
>JAFPLH010000048.1 GCA_017402845.1 Clostridia bacterium | reverse complement strand
CCGTTTTCGGTGTGTTTTATTGCAATTAAATTATACCACAAAACGGAGAAAAAGTCAGTTGTTTAACACAAAAATATCCGCTTTTTATGCCTAATTTCGGCATTTTGCAAGCGGCTAACACAATTAAATAAGGGAGAGTTCCAGAGCGGCCAAATGGGGCAGACTGTAAATCTGTTGTCACTGACTTCGGTGGTTCGAATCCACCCTCTCCCACCAATTATATTTATCGTAAATTGCCTTTTGGTTCGGCGTTTACGATTTTTTTGTTGTCTGAAATGATAACCGCTGTAATTGTATAGCTATCACTTGATACTGTGTATACAAATGTGATATAATGATAAAAAAGGAGTGCGCTGTATGACACAAGTAAATTTTAGAATAGAAGATGACATTAAAGCCAATGCAGAAGAAGCGCTTAAATAAATGGGACTCATAATGTCGGCGGCAATAAAAATGTTTCTTGTAAAGGTTGGCAGAGAAAGGCGCATACCCTTTGAGATCAATGCAGATCCGTTTTACTCCTCTGAGCATATTGCAGAACTTGAAAGACGATATGCCGATGTCAAAGCTTATCGAAATATGCAGGAACATGAATTGATAGAGGATAACGAAGAATGAGAAAAGTCTGGCACGATAAAGCATGGGAAGAGTATCTATACTGGCAAACTCAAGATAAAATAATTAAGATTACTCATAGACATTGATAGAAACGGTTACTGCTGTACCGGCAAACCGGAACCGCTTAAAGGTGATCTTACGGGATCGTGGAGCGTTCGTATTGACGATAAAAACAGAATGGTATTCAGAATCGTTCAAGATACCATTGAAATAATCGAATGCGGCTCTCATTACAATGATTAGTGGTCGGTACAGACTGATCTTTATTCATTCGGTCTGTGCTGACATTGCTTTTTCGTGTTAAGTATTTAAGGAGCTGAAACATGTGCGCAGAGAATTATCTCGATGTGAAATGATCGAACGCAGTATCAATAAAAAATACCGCAAAACAATATGGAATAATTTTATTACAGCAGTAAAACAGTATGAGCTTATCAACAGCGGAGATAAAATTGCCGTTTGTATATCGGGCGGCAAGGACTCAATGCTTATGGCAAAGCTCATTCAAATGCTTTCACGTTACAGTGATGTACCGTTTGAGGCTGTATATCTTGTTATGGATCCCGGATACAATAAAGAAAATCGCATTCAGATAGAGAAGAATGCACAGCTTCTTGAAATTCCCGTAACCATTTTTGAAAGCGATATTTTTTCTGTTACCGAAAAAACAGACAGATACCCGTGCTATCTTTGCGCTAAAATGCGCCGAGGACATTTATACAGCAAGGCAAAAGAATTAGGCTGTAATAAAATAGCTTTAGGTCATCATTTCTCTGATGTAATTGAAACAACCGTTATGGCTATGTTTTACGGCGCACAGCTTCAGGCAATGATTCCAAAGCTTCACAGCACAAATTTTGAGGGTATGGAGCTGATACGTCCGCTTTATTGCGTTCATGAGAATGATATTATCTCTTGGAAGAATTACAACGGCTTAAGCTTTCTTCAATGCGCATGCAGGTTTACTGAACAGTGCGCAAGCTCTCCTGACGGGATAGGAGAGAGTAAAAGACAAGAGGTCAAACATCTGATAAAAACTCTCAAAAAGGAAAACCCGAATATAGAAAAGAATATTTTTAACAGTATTCACTGTGTTCATCTTGATACATTTCCCGGATATAAAACAGACGGTGTAAGACATACCTTTTTAGAAAATTATAACGATAAAAAACAAATAGATAAGGAGTAATATTTATGCCTATTCCGAACGATCCTATTATCTTGCTTTCATATGTAAATACACAGCTTCGTGATAAGTATTCTTCACTTGACGAGCTGTGTTCGTCGCTTTGCGTTAATAAAGCAGATATCGTAAGCAAGCTTTCTTCTGTAAATTATGAGTACGACTCCGGTTTAAATAAGTTTGTATAAATTGTTCGTTAAGTATTGATATTGTTTATTATATACAATATAATTTATTTATACGAAATATATTATTTGTACTGGGGCGAGATAATATGAGTGAAAAGCATAATCATGACGGACATAGAGACAGAATGAGAAAAAAATACATGGAGTACGGTGCGGAAATATTTGAACCGCATGAAATGCTTGAAATGCTTCTGTATTATGCGATTCCGAGAAAGGATACAAACAAAACTGCTCATGAATTGATAAATACATTCGGCTCTGTATCGGGTGTATTGGACGCTCCGCCTCACTTGCTCAAAAATATAGGTCTGTCATCAAATGTGATAGTTCTGCTCAAGCTGATACCCGATATGATGAGTATGTATCTTGAAGAAAGAGAACGTGATCTCAGAGATAAAATAATGCCTGACGATATGCACGAGATCTTTAAGTGTAAGTTCTTCGGAAAAACAAAAGAAATGCTTTATCTTGTACTGTTCGACAGCAAGCATAATGAGATATACAACGGTCTTGTGTCTAAAGGCGATCTTCAGCATGTAAATGTAGATATCAGAAATATTTGTCAAACAGCCCTTATGTATAATGCCCGCTATGCGGTAATATCACATAACCACTTAAACGGAAGTGTGCTTCCGTCTTATCAGGATATATTCTATACCGCTTCGGTAAAAGAAGCGCTTGCAAAGGTAGGCGTTGAGCTTGTGGAGCATTATATCGTTGCAGGAAATGAGTGTCTTTCTTTTACAAATGCCGGTGTATTGTTTTCATCTGTAAAAGAGTTTGAGAAAAGTCCTTTGCATGACTTTTATACAGTATCAGACAATAAAGATCAGCCTTGAAAAAACAATACAATTATTTGATTTCAAAAAGTATATTTGTATTATATGACAAAATTCTGTGTGCTTTATTTAATTTCGTTGAAATGCAAGTCTTTCTGTGCTATAATAATTTCGGAAAATTGCGAATTAATGTATCTGATGAAAAAGAGGTAAAGTAAAGTGGGAAAGAGAGAAAACCTTAGAAATATAGCTATTATAGCACACGTAGACCACGGCAAAACAACGCTTGTAGATCAGCTTCTACTTCAAAGCGGAACGTTTAGAGAGAATGAAACGGTTGCAGAGCGTGTTATGGACAGCAACGACCTTGAAAGAGAAAGAGGTATAACAATACTGTCGAAAAATACGTCTGTAATGTATAACGGTACTAAGATCAACATTGTAGATACTCCGGGGCATGCTGATTTCGGCGGAGAGGTTGAGCGTATTTTGATGACGGTTGACGGCGTACTCTTGCTTGTAGACGCTTTTGAAGGCTGTATGCCCCAGACAAGATTTGTACTTAAAAAGGCTTTAGGTCTTGGCAAGAAGCCGCTTGTAGTAGTAAATAAAATAGATCGTCCCGGCGCTCGCCCTGATGAGATTGTAGACGAAGTTCTTGATCTGTTTATCGAGCTTGGAGCAGATGAAGATCAGCTTGAATTTCCTGTTGTATACGCTTCGGGCAGAGATGGTTATGCCGTACTCGATCCCACCGAAAAGGGCGAAAATATGAAGCCGCTTTTCGATAAGATACTTGAAGAAATACCGGCTCCCGAAGGTGACATGGAGGGCGGCTTGCAGCTTCTTTTCTCTAACATAGACTATGATGATTATGTTGGAAGAATAGGTATCGGCAGAGTAGAAAGAGGCAGCGTAAAGGCAGGTCAGACAGTTGCACTTTGTCAGAAAGACGGAAGTGTAAGAAATGCAAAAATAGTAAAGCTTTATCAGTTTGAGGGCTTGAAAAGAGTAGAGTCTGAAAGCGCAGCACTCGGCGATATTGTCGCAGTCAGCGGAATTGCAGACCTTAATATCGGTGAAACAGCATGCTCTATCGACTGCATCGAGCCTTTGCCGTTTATCAAGATCGACGAGCCTACTGTATCAATGAATTTCCTTGTAAATAACAGTCCGTTTGCTGGCAAAGAGGGAAAGTTCGTTACATCGAGAAATATCAGAGAAAGACTCTTTAAAGAGGTAGAAACAAATGTTGCAATGCGTGTTGAAGAAACAGATTCAGCCGATACATTTAAGGTATCAGGCAGAGGCGAGCTGCATTTGTCTATATTGATAGAGCAGATGAGAAGACAAGGCTATGAATTTCAGGTATCCCGCCCGACAGTTATCTATAAGAAAATAGACGGCGTGATACATGAGCCTATGGAGTATCTCATAATTGAAGTGCCAGAAAGCTATGTAGGCGCAGTTATGGAGAAACTCGGATCACGTAAAGCCGAGCTTATCGACATGGGCGCAAGAGAGGGCGGTACAACTCATATAGAGTATAAAATACCCGCAAGAGGTCTGATGGGATATCGCTCTGAATTTTTGACAGACACAAACGGCAACGGTATTATGAACCACGTTTTTGACGGATATGAGCCATATAAGGGCGATATTGCAACAAGACATCAGGGCTCGCTTATTGCTCACGAAACCGGCGATTCAACCGGCTACGGACTTTTCCAGGCGCAGGACAGAGGAAGAATGTTTATCGGACCGGGTGTGCCTGTATATGAAGGTATGATCGTAGGCGTAAGTCCGAAAAGCGAAGATATAACAGTAAATGTATGCAAGAAAAAGCATATTACAAATACTCGTGCATCGGGTTCAGACGAAGCCTTGAAGCTTACGCCGCCAACTGTACTTAGTCTTGATCAGAGCCTTGAATTTATTGCCGAAGACGAGCTTGTTGAGGTTACACCAAAGAGTATCAGATTAAGAAAGATCATTCTCAGCAAAGAACAGAGAATGAAAAATCAGTTCAAGAAATAATTAAGGTGTCCCTCTGCTCAAAGGCGGCGCAATAAGATAATGTTTTTTATAGCTATCCGAAAGCGGTTTATCAGAATCGTTTTCGGATTTTTTGTAAATTGTTGTAGGTTTATGATTTCATAAATTGACGAATATATTCAATTATGTTATAATTATACAGTATACGTTAACCGGATTAATAATTGTTATTTCAGATATACACAAAACTTACAGGAGGTGACATTTTCACAAAAATGGACTATGTAATACTTGATCTGGAATGGAACAGCTCATACAGCAAAAAGGCGAAGCATTTTATAAGCGAGATAATAGAGTTTGGAGCAGTAAGATTTAACGATAAATTTGAGGTGCTCGACACCTTTTCAATGCTTGTAATACCGCAGGTTGGGAAAAAGCTTTCAGGAAAAATAAAGGAGCTTACAAACATAAGCAACGAGGAGCTTGCAAAGGGCGGAGCAACTTATACTCACGTTCTGAGCAAATTCAAAAAATTCTTGGGTGAAAGTATGCTGCTTACATGGGGAACATCAGATATTCTTGCGTTAATGGAGAATACTGACTACTACGAAAAGAATAAACATATAGATTATATTATAACATACTGCGATCTTCAGCGTTACTGCGCAAATGCTCTTGATGTGTATAATCCCGGACGGCAGTTAGGTCTTGCAATGGCGGCACAGTTTGCAGACGTAGATATTACCGATATGGTGCAGCATCGCGCGTTGCAGGACGCAACTATTTCAATGATGATATTCAAAAAGCTTTTTGACAAGGATAAGCTGCCAGAATATATAGAAACCTCGGATTCGCTTTATGAAAGAATGGTGTTTGTTCCGTATTATCTTACAGATATTGACGATCCCAGAATAAATAAAAGCGAATTTTCGTTTGTATGCGATCAGTGCAGAAATGAGCTTGTTGCCGAAGAACCGTGGACTCGCCGCAACCGCAGCTTTGTTGCCCTGCTGAAATGCGAAGGCTGCGGCAGAAGCTTTAAAGGCAAAGTCAAGTTCAAGATAAACTATGAAGGAATGTCGATAAAAAAGAAGCTTGTGCCCTGCACTCAGAATGATGATGAAGAAGAAAAGAAAGAAGAAACGAGCGATAATATATGAAATATAAAAATATTATTTGGGATTATAACGGTACTATCATTGACGACGCACAGCTTGCAGTAGACGCTGAAAACATCTTGCTCAGGCAATACGGAAAACCGCTTATTGATCTTGACTTTTACCTTAAAGAATGTGAAATGCCTATAATAAACTTTTATAGAAAGATCTATGATGATCTTGACAGTATTGATTTCAGCGAGCTTGCAAAACGCTTTGTACATAATTATGATATGCTTTTCGAGAATGCCGAGGTATTCCCTGAGGTCAAGGAGATGATAGAAAAGCTTCATAAACAGGGTTGTCGTCAGGCTGTTATATCGGGCTTTGAAACAAACAGGCTCAGAAGCAGTCTTGATAAGTTCGGTTTAAGCCGTTATTTTGAATTTATGTCGGGTGCGGATAATATATCCTGCGGCGATAAGAGCGAAAGAGCTGCACAGGCTTTGAAGGCATACGGTTTTGATCCGCAAAATACACTGTTTATAGGTGATATGTATCACGATTATGAAGCGGCGTCAAGATCGGGCGCTGACTGCGTGCTAATAGCAAAGGGACATCAGGGAAAACAGGTGCTTGAAAGCTACGGCGTTGTACCGGTGCTTGAAAGTGCTGCTCAGCTTGAAGAATATCTTTAAGGTAACACCGCATAACAGATCTGCTGCACATCTTCACAACTGACTTTGTGCGCTTAACAAAAAGGAGTGATTACATATGATAAGAAAACTATCGAGGTCGGTAAGAGAATATTTGCTTTCGTCGATTCTTGCACCGTTGTTTGTTGTAGGCGAAGTAATTCTTGAGGTAATAATACCAATGCTCATGGCGCAGCTTATCGACTTTGGTATAAACACCAAAAATATGGATAACATTTTCAAAACAGGCGTAATGCTTGTAGCAGCTTGTTTGCTGTCGCTTTTATGCGGAGCGCTTGCAGGTATGTTTGCTGCAAAAGCGTCGGCAGGTTTTGCAAAAAATCTGCGTAAGGATATGTTTTATAATGTACAAAGCTTTTCTTTTTCAAACATAGATAAGTTTTCAACTTCGAGCCTTGTTACAAGACTTACCACAGACGTTACAAACGTACAAAATGCTTATCAGATGATAGTTCGTGCGGCTTTCAGAAGTCCTGCGATGATAGTATTCAGTCTGATAATGGCATTTCGTATAAACAAAACTATCTCGCTTTTTTATCTTGCTGCCGTTCCTATACTCGCACTTGCGTTTTTGTTTATCTTCTCTAACGCTCACCCGATTTTTGAAAAGGTATTCAAAACCTACGATAAACTTAATAATATAGTGGGCGAAAATCTTCACGGTATCAGAGTAGTTAAGTCATACGTAAGAGAAGATTACGAGGATAAAAAGTTCAAGAACATTTCCGGCGAGATATATGACCTCTTTATACGTGCCGAAAAAATCATCATTTTCAATATGCCCGTAATGCAGCTTGTAATTTACGCTTGTATGATTATGCTTTCGTGGTTCAGCGCAAAGTTTATTGTAGCGTCGGGCAATAATCCCGATATTGGACTTACAACAGGACAGCTTACGAGCTTGTATTCATACCTTATGCAAATGCTTATCAATTTGATGATGCTGTCAATGATATTCCTTATGATAGTAATATCAAAAGCGTCTGCTGAGAGAATATGCGAGGTACTCGACGAAAAGAGTGATCTCACAGACGGCGAGAAAATGATAAAAGAGGTAAAAGACGGCTCTGTTGTATTTGAGAATGTATCGTTCAGCTATAACGGCGGCGATAAGTACTGTTTAAGTGATGTAGATATAAAGATCAATTCAGGCGAGGTAATAGGCGTTATCGGCGGAACAGGTTCTTCAAAATCAAGCCTTGTTCAGCTTATTCCGAGATTATACGATGCAACAAAGGGCAGAGTTCTTGTCGGCGGAGAAGATGTTCGTGATTACGAGCTTGAAACTCTGCGCAACGAGGTTGCAATGGTATTACAGAAAAATGTGCTGTTCTCAGGTACTATAAAAGAAAACCTGCGTTGGGGTAATCCCGACGCAACAGAAGAAGAACTTGTTCGCGTGTGTAAGCTTGCGCAGGCTGATGACTTTATCGAGAAATTGCCTTATAAGTATGATACATACATAGAACAGGGAGGAACAAACGTTTCAGGCGGTCAGAAGCAAAGACTTTGTATTGCAAGAGCGCTTCTCAAAAAACCGAAAATTCTTATTCTTGACGACTCTACAAGTGCTGTCGATACTAAAACAGACGCTCTTATCAGAAAAGCCTTTGCACAAGAAATTCCCGATACTACTAAGTTTATTATTGCTCAGAGAGTATCGTCGGTTGAGGACGCAGACAAAATTATTGTGCTTGAAGGCGGCAAGGTAAACGGTTTTGGTACACATAAAGAGCTGCTTAAAACAAATGCTATCTACAAAGAAGTATATGAATCTCAGGTGAAAGGGGGCAAAGCAGATGAGTAAGAAAAAATCAAAGAATAAATCTGCCGCAAAGTCTGCTTCAGCAAAAACTGAAAGCAAGCTTGCAAATGAAAAAACAAAAGCCCCTGTTACAACCGAAAAGGCAAAGTCCGAAAAGACAGTTGAAAGCACCGTAACAGTGGAGAGTACCGCAAAGAAAAACTCCGACAACGCAGAAAAGGCAAAGTCCGAAAAGAAGGTTGAAAGCACCGTAAAAGCGGAGAGTACCGAAAAGAAAAACTCCGACAGCTCAGAAAAGGCAAAGTCTGAAAAGAATGACAGCAAGCCTGCCGCTAAAAAGCCCGAAAAACCGCCTATGCCAAAAATAGACGGTAAAACTGTAAAAAGGCTTTTACACTATGTTTTTTCACGCTATAAATTAAGATTTGCAGTTGTTATACTATGCATTGTCATAAGCTCTGTTGTAAACGTTGCAGGCTCTATGTTTATAAGAATACTCATAGACTCCTATATAACACCAATGGTCATGGAGAAAAACCCGTCATTTGCACCGCTTTTCAGAACGCTTATGATAATGGCTTGCATTTACTTTATCGGTATTTTTTCCTCTTATCTGTACAACAGAATTATGATAAGTATTTCGCAGGGTGTGCTTAAAAGAGTGCGTGACGATATGTTTGAACATATGCAGACGCTGCCTATAAGATATTTCGATACGCATACTCACGGCGATATTATGAGCTACTATACAAATGATACCGATACTTTAAGACAAATGATCTCGCAGAGTATACCGCAGTCAATAAACTCTATTATTACAATTGTTGCTGTATTTTGCGGTATGATCTACACAAGCCGATATCTTACAATTGTTGTAGTGCTGTTTTGCGTTGTGCAATTCCTTGTTGTAAAGACCGTAGGCGGCAACAGCGGCAAATACTTTATTGCTCAGCAAATGTCTTTGGGTAAGGTAAACGGCTATATCGAAGAAATGATAACAGGTCAGAAAGTAATCAAGGTATTCTGTCACGAAAAGGCAAGCGAAGAAAAATTCGATAAGCTTAACGAAGAACTTTATGTATCGTCATACAATGCGAATAAGTTTGCGAATATGCTTATGCCTATTATGATGAATATAGGTAACTTGCAGTATGTAGTGCTTGCAATAGTCGGCGCATTTATTGCTTTATCGTCGGGCGGTATGCTTACAGTTGGTGCAATTGTTTCTTTCTTGCAGCTTTCAAAGAGCTTCTCAGGACCTATGGGCATGGTGTCACAGCAGATAAACTCTATTGTAATGGCACTTGCAGGAGCACAGAGAATTTTCTCTTTGTTAGACGAAGAAAGCGAACCCGACGAGGGCTATGTTACTCTTGTAAACGCAAAGCATAACGATAAAGGCGAGCTTGAAGAATGTAACGACAGAACAGGTCTTTGGGCGTGGAAACATCCTCACGGCGACGGTACTGTTACATATACAGAGCTTAAAGGAGAGGTTCAGCTTTTCGATGTAGACTTTGGATATGTACCCGAAAAGATTGTTTTGCATAATGTATCAATAGACGCTGAACCGGGACATAAAATAGCCTTTGTAGGAGCAACAGGCGCAGGAAAAACAACTATAACAAATCTTATCAACCGATTTTATGATATTGCAGACGGTAAGATCAGATATGACGGTATAAACATAAACAAGATAAAGAAATCAGATCTGCGCCGTTCGCTTGGTGTTGTATTGCAGGATACAAACCTGTTTACGGGCAGTATTATGGATAATATCCGTTATGGTAAGCTTGACGCCACAGACGAAGAATGTATAGAGGCTGCAAAGCTTGCGAATGCTCACGATTTTATTTCACGTTTGCCCGAAGGTTATGATACTATGATAGACGGTACCGGCGGAAGTCTTTCTCAAGGTCAAAGACAGCTTTTGTCAATAGCAAGAGCAGCGGTTGCCGATCCGCCTGTAATGATACTTGACGAGGCTACTTCTTCAATTGACACAAGAACAGAAATGCTTGTTACAAGAGGTATGGATTCGCTCATGCATGGACGCACAGTATTTGTAATTGCGCACAGACTTTCTACTGTCAAGAATTCCGATATGATAATGGTGCTTGAACAGGGCAGAATTATTGAAAAGGGAAGTCATGAACAGCTTATAGCGAAAAAAGGAAAGTACTATCAGCTTTATACAGGTGCGTTTGAGTTGGATTGATCTTCATACAAAATATTATACAAAAATTCCCCTGCCTGATCTGATCGGGCAGGGGGTTATTTATTTTGTATTTTTGCGCTTTTTCTCAGCTTTTTTCATTAGCTTATAACACTTTTTATATTCGCCGTATGCGTTTTTATATTCTTGTTCGGTGGGGGAGTATCCGCCGAAGGCAGTTTTTTCAAATAGCTGCAATAACTGTTCGGGTGAAGCGCCTCTGTTTTCAAGAAGATAGCTGTGCATATTTCCGACAGTATAAGAGCGATAGTCGGAGTTTGTCGAACAGCCTACAACACGGATAAGATTTGCATACAGTTTAAGAGTTTTCTGCTCAGGATCTCTGAATATCTGAGTGAATCTGAATACAAACTCAATAATACCGTCTTTGAGTTTAAACAGGAATATCATCACAATAACAGCAATTATTACCGCAAAGCGGCTGAGAATTTTCAGCAGCTCAGGCAGAATATCACTAAAACCGGATTTCTCCGGTAACTGCATATATGCCGAAACAGTGGGATCAAATGTCAGCCAGCCTGTACCGGGAATATATACCTCAACAAAAGCGTGAGCGTGCTTATCTCTGATAACAAATCTTTGTTCGCCGTCATTTTCAAAGCATGAAAAGCCTTCAACATAGCGTGCAGGCAGTCCGACACTTCTTGCCATAAGAGTCATAGCGGTTGCATAGCTTGTGCAAACGCCTGTTTTTCCTTCAAAAATAAAGTAATCAATAGACTGATCGTCAGGCTCGTATTCTTCGTCATAAACATAATCATTTTCTTTAAAGTAGTTAGAGAGTACAACTGCTTTTTCCATATCGGAATAACAGTCCTCTGTTACCTTTTTTGCAAGCTGTGATACTTTTTCTGAAATATGCTGTGTGCTTGTATATTTTGCGAGTGCGATATTATAGTCGTTCAAAAGCAGTTGAGCTTCACTGTCTTGAAACTGTGACAAAAAATTTATATATTCTTCAGACGTATATCCAACAGATAAAGCAAAGTTATAGACAGCCTTTGATTGAGGTGTAAAATTGAATGAATCATTAAGCGGCTTTGTGGTATCTGCTGCTAAAACATAGCGGAAAATAGTAGCGTCCTCTAATATTTGATAATCTACTCCTTTTACTGATCCCAAATTGGGTACAGCGCCATAAGCTGCAGGAAGATAAATAGGGGAGAAGGTATCACTGAAAACCTTTGCAGTCTTAACATTATTCAATTCGGCTCGTCGTGGTGTATCATCTGAATCGGCTTTTCTTTCAAGCTGCTTGAAATATTGCATAGTAGTCACATTGTCGTTTTCAATTAAATAGCGATCGTCTATACTATCGGAGTAACCGTCCATTGTCCAGACATCACCGTTAAATGAAAAAAAGGTTTGTTTGCGAAGATAATAGACTTTTTCAGTTCCGTCAGTTTCGAGATAGAACAAAGGATCGCCCGTATAATCTTTAGAGCCGTATCTTGGTGTTGACGTATCAGAATAACCGTCAAGCATTGATTGACCTACTCCCACTTCTGTGTTGCCTATGTTGCCAAAGTTGTTGAGATTTCTTTCAAGTACAGAAATGTATGTAGGTCTTTCGATCATCATAGTTATCATACCCGTAAACGATACAAAAAGCGCAATACTTATTATGTACGCTCTGTCAAGCTTGAAGTTTATTTTTTTATTATCGGGTTTTGACGGATCTGAGATCCTGTTGTGTACTATTACCGCAAGATAAAGAGAAACAATAATTGTTATCATCAGCTCAGGCATAGCCTCATGACGTCTTGCGTATATTACAAACGGAAAGAGAATACTAAGCATAATGCCGGGGGCTCTGTAACGTATCTGTGTAAAATAGTATAATATAGAGGTAAGAAAGAAACCGCCGCCGATAAATACCGCATTGAGAAAAAGCGGTTGATTTTCGTCGATTTTTCCGCTTCCGAAAAACCATAGCATAGGCGCCATCCAATCTCTGTTTAGTCGTGTACCCGTTGATACCAACCAATAAACGGCTATCCATGAGATAAAAAGCATACCTGTATAAATAAGCGGACACAACACCTTTTTTGTTTTAAGCTTGTCAAAAACAATGTAAAGTAGTATTTCTCCGACAAGAAACATAATAGTATACTTTATTGCAGAAGGCTGATAAAGCGAATAAAAGGTAGAATAACATACAGAAGCTCCGAGGAGTATAGGACAAAGATATAAGCTGAAACGGTTAATAATTGTTTCACGGTCAATATTTCTCATATTTATCACCTGCTTTATCAATACTTTTTGATCTCGAATTCATCTGTAATATACCATGCGTCGGCGCATAGCGCAGGTAAATGAGCAGCCTGCGCACCAACCATAACAATATTGGTATACCGTGACAAAATATCATCTGCAATATGATCAACTGAATTTTCTATATACTCTCCGGCTATGGTAAAGCAAACCGCCGTTTTTTCTGATGACAATAGCTCGTCGGGAACATAGCTGCTAAGCTCGCAGGGCTCAAATTCCGATAATTTTTCTTGTAAAGCAGATAGATCGGCGGTGGTATAAATGTCGAAGCGCTCCCACTTACCGTTTGCCGGCCAGAAGAATATGACCTCACGTCCTTCACGTATTGACATAGAGAAAACAGCGAGAAGCCCCTCGATTATACGGTCACGAATTCTGTAAAGCTCTGCACTGTCATTTGTACTTTCGATTTTCGGGCAGTCAAGGAAGAATATATTTCCGGAAGCTGCCGTAAGCTCGTCAAGGCGCAGCAGATAGACGTCACGTTTTGACGATAATTTCCAGTTTATACGCTTTATAGGATCGCCCGGTACGTACTCTCTGTGATCGTACCCCGGAATACCCTTTTGCAGCATAGCTGTTTCTGAAAGTTCTTCGTCCTCGTCGTCATCATCTTGTGCGGAGAGTACCGCACGTTTAATAAAATCTGTCTGCATTGGTACTTCGGGAATATCAGGATATATTGCGGCAGTAAGCTTTTCTGTATTTTCAAGGCTCTTGACAGGTATTTTGAATATACCTAAAAAGCCGCAAAGCAGCACTTTTTCAAGTCGTATACCGGCGCTGCCCGAATAATTCGCTGTAAAATCAACGGCTATTGTGTTTGGCTGTGTGCCTGCAAGCGATACATGACAAATATCTGTTTCGGTTGACAGGTTGCCGCTGCATTTTAAGTGTACCTCAATGATCGGAGCAGGCAAAATAATATTTTTACTAAAACTGATAATACACTGTATCTTTTCATTTTTTGCGGCAGCGGTTTTATTAAGCTTTGAGCTGATATTTACAGACGGTCTGACCGCAAATGTAACGGCGGCAGAAAGTACAAAGGCGCAAATCAAAGCAGTGGTAAGCAAAACACCGACAGTACCGTTTAAGAAAAGCATAACAAAAACAGAAATGCATAAACAGCCTATATAAGAAAAAAGCGCTTTTATTGTCTGTTTCGAGATAAGTTCTTTTTTATTCTTTGTATTCATGATTTTTATACCGATTTTTATTTTAAAGGAACACTTACGGTAGAGGCGATCTCGCTCATAACAGCTTCTGACGAGGGATAAGCGGATTTTCCTTTTGGTGAGAGCATAAGTCTGTGAGATAAAACAGGCAGAGTCATAGTTTTAACATCATCAGGAGTAACATAATCTCTGCCGTTAATGTATGCAATAGCTTTTGAAGCACGTAAAAGAGCTATTCCCGCACGGGGAGAAGCGCCGAGCTTTACAAGCTGTGAAGAACGTGTAGCATTAAGCAGATCGACAATATACATTTTTACATTATCACGGCAGGTAACTTGCTTTACCTTTTCAATGTGGTTTTTAACATCTTCGGTAGTCATAACAGCCTTCGGTTTTTGTGCAAAGGTTTTTGTTTCAGATTGTGTAATAATGTTGAGTTCGTCCTCAACAGAAGGATATCCCATAGAAATTTTCATAATAAAGCGATCCATTTGTGCTTCGGGAAGGTGATATGTGCCGTAGGTTTCAACGGGATTCTGTGTTGCAAGCACCATAAAGGGCAGGGGCAGCGGCATAGTTTTACCGTCAAGAGATATCTGGCGCTCCTCCATAACTTCAAGCAGGCTCGACTGTGATTTAGGTGACGCACGGTTTATTTCATCTGCAAGCAGAAAATTGCACATAGCTGCACCCGATTTATACTCAAGAGCTCGTGTTTGTGGGTTTATCATAGAAAATCCGACAATATCAGAAGGCATAATATCGGGAGTTAGCTGAATACGGTTGAATTTTCCGTCAACAGAGCTTGCAAGTGATGAGATAAGTCTTGTTTTACCTACTCCGGGTACGTCCTCAATAAGAATATGTCCCTCTGAAAGCATAGCTGCAATTACATTTATAATAGCCTGCTGTTTACCGATAATAACACTGCTGATATTATCAATAAGCAGTTCGATTTGTTTATCCATAAAATCCGACCTTTCGTATTTCTTTTATTACAATGATACTATAAATATCTGTTTTCGTCAAGTTTAATACTTATGTATAAATATTAAAAAATACTATTGACTCTTACCGAACGTAATACTGTATAATGGTAGTATCAAAGAAAAAGAGAGGGTGATAAAAATGATGAGCGTAAAACAAATAAGCGAGCATACGGGTATAAGTATACGCACGCTGCACTATTACGACAGTATAGGTCTGTTAAAGCCGACAAAAGTATCAGAGAGTGGATATCGTTATTATGACGATACCGCACTTGAAAGGCTTGAACAGATACTCTTGTTTAAAGAGCTTGAATTCTCACTCAGAGATATAAAAGAAATACTCGACGCTCCGAATTTTGATAAAACAAAAGCACTTGAAAAGCAGATAGAGCTTCTCACAATGAAAAAAGAGCATTTGGAAAACGTGATAATCTTTGCAAAAAAATTAAAAGAAAAAGGAATAAAGGCGGTTGATTTTAAAGTGTTTGATACAAAAAAATTAGATGAATACTCAGCAGCAGCAAAAGAGCAGTACGGCAACACGAAAGAATACAAGCAGTTTGAAGAAAAGCAGAAAAACAGAACGCCGGCAGAAGCAGCAGAAAAAGGACAGCAGATGATGAAGCTTTTTGAACAGCTCGGAGAGATGAAGCATTTGCCTGTGCAAGACAACAGCGTACAAAGACAGATCGAAAAAATCAGAGATTTTATAAGCGAGAATTTTTACGACTGTTCAAATTCGATATTAGGCGGATTAGGAAAGATGTACGCAGCCGGCGGAGAGTTTACCGAAAATATCGACGCTTACAGCGGCAAGGGTACGGCAGAATTTGCAGCAAAAGCAATAGAGTATTTCATACAGCAATAATACAAAAAAAAGAACCGCACAAAGCCTTTATAAGACTCTGTGCGGAAAATTTGTTTTTATATCGTATAAAACGAGATTAAGAACGCTTGCTGTGGAATACTTCGTCAATAACGATAGTAAGAGCAACAACGAGGAGCTCATCAGAAGGATTAGCGATAACCATTTCATATGTATCGCCAAGAGCAATAACCTTCTTCTTAACAGTAGCATATACATTACCCATAGCGTCTGTGAACTTGAAGTTATTGCCGAGAAGGTCACCGTCGAGCTTCCAGCCTCTTGCGTCGAAGTTAAGGTCTTTTGTCAAAGCAGGGAACTGCTTCTTAACAGTACCAACCATAGCGCCGTTAATGCTGATGTTAAAGGTCTTAACCATGTTCAAAACCTTCTGATCAACCAAACCAACCTTATTGCCCATGGCATCTGTAATATCAAAATCTGCGCCAGCAGCGAGGAGCTTCTTCTTTGCTTTGTACTTTACGTTGCCGCCCTCTGAAATCTCGTAAGACTCAACCATAGCAATAGCTTTCTGATGCATAACTAATGTGATAGGCATAATAATTCCTCCTAAAGAATTAAAATAAATTAATTTGCGTAACCGTATTATAACATATCAGTATCGAAAAAGCAACAGTTTTTTGAATTTGTTGGTATAATCCTGCATTTTTGTCTAATTATATGATTTTTTGCACACTTTAAAGTGATAAACGTATAAAATGATATAAGGGCACCTCTAAAAACCTCACGCCGTCCATCTGCACCGTATCTTCAGCCGTCATATTGCACAAAAAATCTTGACATACGTCAGTATGCCGGCGATTTTAAAGTGCCGACTGCCGACTAAATCTACGGCACATCTGAACGACGGCAGGTTTTTAGAGATGCCCATAAAAGAATCATTGATAAAATCGAGCGCTCATATTGTTTAGTTTTTTTTTAGAAATTACACGAAACGTCCGCAGGACATGATTTTTTCAGTGGTGCATTAAACTTCGGGAATTTTAATCTTCATAATACCGTCTTTATCAACATAAAGCGATAAGCCTTGAATATACTTCTGATAAAAGCTTTTTTTCTCGGAGTCGGTCAGTTCTATTCTCAAAGCGGTATAAATTTCCTCGGTAAGCTTTTTAGTATCAATATTAACAGCGTCTGAAACACGTTCTTTAAGCTCAGTGCGCAGAAGGGCAGTTTTAAAATGCTTGATATTACCCGTACAGAAATCATCAATAAAGCAATAGAAGGTACCATTACTAACAAGCGCATTTTTGATATCGGGACCGCTTTTTGAATATTCGATCATAACGAGAAAATCTGCTTGAGGCAAAGAGGAAATAAGTCCCCAGAAGTCTGAGTCACTGGAGCAGAGGATAAACGAAGAAATATTATCTCTGTAATAAGACGCAGAAACGCCGGTACATATTCTCATATCAACGAGCGACTTATTTTCTTTAATTCTATCGACAAGAATATACTCAACGGGGATATCTGTAATTTTATCAACATAAGACCAAGCACGTGTTGTATGGATATCGTCATAGAGCATAATTTTATGGATACGTGATATTTCGTCCTGATCGAGCTGTTTAAGAACAGAAACGAATTTATAAGCGTCGCAGTTTTCGCAGTCAACAACGATAACGGCAGACTTACTATTTCTGATAAAGTCATAAATATTGGTTTTAACAGATTCGCTTGCGTCTTTAACTTTAGAGATATCGTAGAATTCGTCTTTAAATTGGCGGTAGAGTACCTTTAAAAATTTAACATCATTAAGTAAAATATTACCCTCGTCAGAAGGATTCCAATAAATATATCTTGAATAGGGATAAATAAAGCGATTATGAGAATACTTATTAGATTCAGCAATAATATTTTTTTCGTTTTGAATTTTAGGAATAACGAAAAGACTTTTAACATAGTTCCAATTAACCCATTCGGGAAAGAGGTCTTTAACGAGCTGAATTTTCTGAGAAATAAGAGCGCTGATATCGTAGAGATATTTATTTACTTTATAATTAGCTTTTATAATGTATACTTCAAGTTTATTAAGAACAGCAATATCTTCTTTAAAAATATCAATTTTATCAAGATTTTTAAGACCGTAAACGATACTTCTTTCGGTATCGGTATAATTAAGCATAAGGTTAGAGCGAATATTACACAAAGAGCGAATAATAACAGCGTTCTCATTTTTTAGAAGCTTGTCGAAAAGCTCCTGATAATCGGGATTATGAGTAGTAAGCAATTCCATTTTAGTACCGATGAGGAAAGCAACGGTAAGAGAAATATTTTTCTGCACAGATTGATAATAGATACTGTTATCGGTAGAATCCAAAGTAACCAGTCCTTTCTTTTTTTATAGAATTAAAATAAAATTAAAAACTAATGCTATAATATTATAGCATATATTATTAAAAACTTCAAGAGTAGTCACATAGAGTTTACAATTCTGTCAATACCTTGCTTAGATCGAATAAGTATATCAGAGAAAAAATATACATGTGAATTGGATATTATACTAACCGATAAAACAAAACCCAAAGTTTTTTATACGGGCTACGCGCGGCGGCGAGTCGCCGCTGACATTAATTGCACTAACCGATTGAAATGAAAACCAAAGTTTTTTATTCGGGCTACGCACGCGCTATAAGTATAAGTAAGACCAAAACCGCACAGCACGCGAGCAGAGTGTTTACACCGTGAGTTACCAAAACTCTATGAAGAACAGGAAGAAAAAGT
>JAFPLH010000047.1 GCA_017402845.1 Clostridia bacterium | reverse complement strand
TTGCGGGGTTCTAAGGGGCAGCGAGTCTCGCCTGCCGGCTCGGTCGGTGCTTCTGCTTCGCAGAGTTCTCCACCGGAGAACCGCACCCCATTAGCCGCCGGAGGCACGCTCCAGCCCTTTGCAAGGGGTGAATTTCAACACAGTCCTACGGACTGTGTTGAAAGAGGGGACGCTTTGGCAGAAAGCGTCCCCTTATATAATAAATTTATTAATAGTTTATTTACTTGTTCAAAAACCCTGAAAATGTATTTGGAAAACTGCATGTTACAAAAAAACAGACAGCCGTTTTTCAGACTGTCTGTAAAATATTTGTTTAGAGCTGATCTGATGAAAAGCCGTTATCAATTATGCCGTTTACCTACGTCATATCCCACGTCAAATCCTAATGCATACCGCTGAACAAGAAATGCGTCAAAGGTAGTCACTTTATTGTTTCTGTCTACATCTGCCAGTATAAGCTGTCTTTCAGAAAAGTCTGAAAAACCTACTAAGTATCTCATAATATAAAGTGTGTCTGCCGCTGTAATCCTGCCGTTGCCTGTAACATCGCCGTACACAGCGTCACAAAGCTCGTTTATTGAATAGTTAAGATCGTGCTGTTCAGCGTAATACAACGGGTATGAATCTTCTTCTGCATGAATAACAAGCTCAGGACACTCACCGAACTCGCCGTTTCTGATAAATAAAATGTCATTTGTTAAATAAACATTTTTTAGATAGGGACAATCGAATATCGCAAATTCTCTGTGGGGATCATTTATCAGGCTTAAATCCGTCAAGTCTGAGCCTATGTACACTACATTTTCGGGTAAGTAATAATCTTCACACCTTTTCGCCTGCGGATATTGGATAAGCGCAAGCAATGACTCATCGTCTGTGTTATATCGTGCATACAATGCCTTTGTGAACAATACGCCGTCAATTGATTTAAACCTTTTGTTTTCGGGATCTACACCTATATACTCAAGATCAGGACAATCTGCAAAAGGTGACGCTCCGGGCGAGCTCAGAGTTATCTCTGTAACGATAAAGCCGCCTCTTGATACTTTGCTTTTTGACACTTTATTGTATTTATCACTAAATGAAAAATTATCGTCAAAAAACTCGTCCATATCTGTGTCTATACTGTCGTATGAGGTGTTCAGAAATTCTGTGGTTTCAAAGAACTTCGGCAAGTATACCTCTTTCACGTTACTGCCCATAAATGCTCTGTTGCTTATAGCTACAACAGGTATGCCGTTTATCCATTCGGGTATTTTTACAACGGTGTCTGTTCCCTTGTATTTTTTTATCATCATCTCGTTATCGAGAGTAAGCTCAAGCTCAAAATCAGGGTTTTCCAGTATATCAGTATCACTCTCTGTATCAGGGCGATTAAGCTTTACAAACGGGATACCGTAATGATTTGCAAACAGCATAGCTTCTGTATCTTCATATCCGTATATTGTGATATTATTCGCATTAAATTCCTTTGCCGCTATACCTATTACGTTGTCATAGATAAATATATCTTTCAGATTCGGACAACTGCCGAATGCGTTTGTCGGTTCACATATATTATGTCTGTCGAGCCAGTCAAGTCTTGAACCGATATATCTAACGTCATCAGGCACTACGTATTGACTGTCCTGCTTTGCGTTTGGATAATACAAAAGAACTAATTGATCGTAATGCTTATCTTCAAAGAATATTGACTGACAGTATTCTACCTTTGTAAACAATATGCCGTCTCTTGAGCTGAAATACTCGTTTTCCGGTGCTACTTCAACCCTTTCGAGATTTTTGCAGTCAATAAAAGGATTTGCGCCCGTAACCTCACAGCGGACATAATCGGGCCTATCAATAACATCTCCCTGCGCCGGTAATGCGTCATCGCCGCCAAAAGCGCTTATTGATGATGTTCTTGTTGCGGTGATCTCTACTTTCGAGATAGTTTCGGGGATATATACCTCTTTTATAATATCGTTGTTTTTGAATGTTGAGTCGCTAATAACTGTAACTTTTTTTCCGTCTATTTCTTCCGGAATAACTACATTTTGGTTTTCGCCAACATACTTTGTGATACAAAGTGTAATATTGTCCTTAGCCAGTTTGTACTCAAATTCACTGTTTACAGAAGCATTAACATCTGCTGCCGGCTCTGTTTCGGCTGCGTATACACCGATATTTGCAGGAAGCGCCGCTGCTGCGATCATTACAGATAAAAACAGCGATATTAACCTATTTACTTTTTTCATAGAAAATACACCCTTTCTAAATAAAAATACAGTATTATTGTATCATACTAAATATAATATTTCAAGCACAAATAAAAAATTGTTTTCCTTAACATTCATACAAAATAATGCTCGTACATATATTTTTACTGAGATACCCTCAAAGGAAAGGAAGTAAATATATGCCGAAAAAACTATTCTTCATCAGACGTTCGTCTTTTCTGCCGCTTGCCGCCGTATGCGTATCATTCATAACAGTAAGCGTGACTATGATCGCATTTCCGCAAGTGTGCATTAAAGGAGCAAAAACAGGACTTGATTACT
Source organism: Clostridia bacterium (assembly GCA_017402845.1). Taxonomy (GTDB): domain Bacteria; phylum Bacillota; class Clostridia; order Oscillospirales; family Acutalibacteraceae; genus RUG592. The sequence goes on along the minus strand of JAFPLH010000047.1, from coordinate 20,850 downwards.
CACTTAACATACTAATACCGTCGCTGTTTCCGTTTATGTTTTTGTCATGCTTTGCCGCTGAGTACGGAATATCTGAAAAGCTTTCAGCGTTCTTAGCCCCTGTGACAGAAAGACTTTTTCACCTGCCGCCGCAAACAGGAGTAACAATACTTTTAAGCCTTATAGGCGGTTATCCCGTAGGTGCGGCAGGAATAAACACCTTATACAAACAAAACAAAATAACCCAAAAACAAGCCGAACGCATGCTTTATTTCTGCGTAAACCCCGGACCGGCTTTTCTTGTAAGCGTAGTAGGCGCACAGCTTTACGGGAGTACAAGTGTTGGAATACTCCTTTTTTGCGTTCAGGTAATAACCAGCGTTGCTGTGGGGATAATCAGCGGAGTATCCGCAAAAAGAAAAGAACCGCTTATCAAAGGCTTTGTCAAAGAAAAAAATTCGCCGGACTTTTCTGCGTCGTTTGTTTCTGCTTGCGTATCGGCATGTACTTCAACTTTAAATCTTTGTTTTATGGTGATACTTTTTTCGTCGCTTACCGCTGCGGTTTTCAAAACAGCACAGATCTCACAAACGTCATATTCAGGAATAATTATGCGCTGTATTATTGAGGTGACCGACGGTACAGCCGCACTTGCAAAAGACGGTTATCCCATTTATCTTACCGCACTTGCGGCAGGCTGGGGCGGTCTTTGCGTGCATTTTCAGGTATTTGCTGCTTTGTCTGATATCAACATAAATAAACTACGATTTTTCTTTTCACGACTTATATGCGGTATTACCTCGGCTGCCGTGATATATATTATCTGCTATATCATAAAAACAGATATTCCCGTATTTTCAAATTTTGAAAGATCAACACCTGTTTTTTCGTCATCTACTGTATACGGCAGTATGGCGCTTGTTACGCTTAGTATACTTTTTTTAATATTTATCTGCCGATATACCCTCTCCCACAATGACCATGAATAACATTTTTATTTGCAGACAGCTTTCGCCGCTGTCTGCATTTTTTTCTATTGTATAAAATACACTCTTATTTTGAAAGTTATGTGTAAATTCTATGTTATTTGTATGAAACTGTTGAAATTTATTTTTTTGTATGATACAATTGAATAAATACTTTTCTAAGAAAGGATATATGCATATGAAAAAATCAAAGAGACTCCTTGCACTGCTGCTGGCGTCGCTAATGACTGTAAGTTGTATTTCACTTCCTGCAAGTGCTGATGAAATATACAGCTATCCGGCAGCACAAACAGCAGACACCCCCGACACACAAGATACACCCGACATTATCGACGCAAAGCCTGAAACGGCTGATACTCCCGATACAGCAGATACAGACAACGACACACCAGAGGTTATCGAAACACCTGATGTTGTAGATACTCCCGATATCATCACAGATAGTGATACCGAAACAGACAATTCAAGCGATACAGACGAACCGGCAGACACAGACAGCACTCCCGCTGCTCACGAAGAAGATAAAACACCAATCGTCACAAGCGGACAATGCGGAGAAAATGTATATTACGAGCTGCATAAAAGCGGTACCCTGTACATATTCGGCAGCGGTGATATGTATGATTTTGAAGTTGATGAACCTGCTACATGTGACCATGCAGCACCAAGCCTCACAAAGAATCCGTGGATGAGCTTTCCGGTAATGAATGCAATTATCGAGCAAGGAGTAACAAACATAGGCGAAGAAGCTTTCAAAGAATTCAAGCAGTTAGAAAGCGCAGTTATTTCCGATAGTGTTCTTTCAATTGAATATGGCGCTTTTGATAATTGCTCCGCTTTAATCAGCATTAAGCTTTCGGACAATCTCAGAACAATAAAGAACGATGCTTTCAGAAACTGTGTTAAGCTTGAAAAAATAGATCTTCCCGAAACCGTAAAAGAGATCGGATTATTTGTTTTCGATAACTGCGCCGGTCTGAAAGAGATCAACGTAAGCGAACGAAACGAAGTGTACTCATCATTTGACAGCATTTTGTATAATAAAGACAGAACAACACTTATGCTCTGTCCGGCAGCAAAGGAACACTGTACTATTGCAGATAATGTCAAAGCTATCGAAAGCAACGCTTTTACCGGCTGTAAATATTTAACTGAAATAAGATTGCCTGAAAGCTTGGAAAAAATCGGCAGCTTTGCATTCACTGATTGTACTAATATTACTTCTATGTTTATACCTCGCAATGTAAGCCTTATAGAGCAGTTTGCATTCAGCAGATGCACAAGCCTTGCAGTCATAGATGTAAGCCCGGACAATGAAAAATATTCAACCTCAGACGCTATGCTTCTGAACAAGGAAAAAACTCAGCTTATTTACTGCCCAAATGGAAAAACTAATGCAATTATACCAAAAAGCGTGACATCACTTGCTGATTATTCTTTTGGCGACTGCTTAAAGATCGAAGAAATCATAATTCCCGATAATATCAGCTCAATTCCGTATAGCTGCTTCTTACGCTGCAAAAATCTGAGAGCTATTCAATTACCCTCAGACTTAGAAACTATCAAATACTATGCATTTGATCAATGTAATTCGCTTACAGATGTTTTCTTTACCGGTTCACAAGATAAATGGAACAGTATAGATATAGGTGACAGCGGTAATGAGGCTCTTTTAAATGCCAATATTCATTATAATAAGACTCTCACCGGCTTTGACACTGATCCCGACTGTGATTATTTGTATGAAGAAAATGAGGACGGCACACTTTGCCTGACAAATTATTCAGGCAGCGATGAAATTGTTAATATTCCCGAAGAATACAATGGAAAACAAATAACACTTATCGCCTACAACGCTTTTGATAGAAAAAGATCAATAAGAGAGATCACCATTCCAAAAACTATTCAGGGTTTCAGACTTAAGAGCAGTTCATATTATGATGATGATCCCAACAGCTGCTATGTAGTTTCGGCTATAAGCTCGCCGTTTGCAGAATGTGAAAATCTTAAATGTATAAACGTTTCTCCTGATAACGAAATATTCCAGGCTATTGACGGTGTTTTGTACACAACTGTAAAATATGCCGGTGCTGCGGGCGATAACGATTTAGACAAGCTCATACTTGTATGCTACCCAAGCGACAAAGACGGCTATGAATTTGTTGTACCCGAAAATGTTAAGTATATAGGTCCATATTTCCTTGAGCAAAACAACGAGCTCATAGAGTCGCTCAGAGGTGCATTTTTCAACGTAAAACGCCTGAAAAAGATCTTTGTTCATGAACACGTTGAAGGTATTTTCAAATATGATTTCTTCATTACTTATGCTGTTATTCAGGGTTATGAAAACACTCCTATATATAACTATTCCGCAAGAAGGCTGTTAATGTTTGAAACAATAGGCACTCTCGATCCTGACAAGAAGTTTGACTTTAAGTATAGATTTGTAGAGTTTGAATACATGCAGTTAATGATAACAGAATATGTCGGTTCTGATACCGAAGTAGTTATACCCGAAACAATTAACGGAATTGAGGTTGGCGGCATCAGCAACAGAGCTTTCCAGGATAATTCATTCGTAAAGAAGATCAGTATTCCGTCAAAGCTTGAGTATATCGAGGGTGTCAATACTTTGTGTGACTTTATCTACGATATGGACAGAGGTAATGACGAAGGTTATCAGTATCAGATAGACAACCCCGGATATGCCATTATATATTCGCAGAGAATTCCTATGTTTGTCAATTGCGAAAACCTTGAAGAAATCGTTGTTGATGAAAAAAATCCTCGTTTCAAGTCACAAGACGGCGTTTTGTTCGGAGAAAACATAGACAGCGATCACTGGACGCTTATCCAGTATCCTCAGAACAAACCGGGAGATACATATGTTGTACCCGATTTTGTTAGAACTATCGGCTCTGAAAAAAATCTGTGGGGAATGGGTTATGAAATTCAGCCTTATCAGGCAGCAGCCTTTTCAAACTGCAAAAATCTTACAAATCTTTATATTTACAGAAACGTTGAAGAAATAATAGAAGAACCATTTTACTTAAATATACCGGTATTATATGTATACTTTGCCTCTGAAGCATACTATTACGCATTAGATAATAATTATCCATTCGTTATCATAACAGAGGAGTATCATGATACAGATTCTGATACTGAATCAGATACCGAGTTCAATACCGAAACAGAAACAGATACTCAGTCCGATACCGAAACAGATACATATACTCAATCCGATACCGAAACAGAAACAGATACTCAGTCTGATACCGAAACAGATACAGATACTCAATCCGATACCGAAACAGATACAGATACTCAATCCGATACCGAAACAGATACAGATACTCAGTCCGATACAGATAACGAACCCGACCTTTACGGTGATGTAAACGGTGACGGCAAAGTTACCGCAAAAGACTCTATGACTGTACAAAGATATGCAATTAAGCTTGCAGAACTCACAGACGAACAGCTTATTGCTGCCGACGTTGACAAAGACGGCAAAGTTACCGCAAAAGACGCTTTGTATATTCTTAGATGCTCAATTAATCTTGCTGTATTACCGATAGTTAGCTAATACTTTATACAAGTTATCACAATTTGCAGACAGTCAAAAAAGGCTGTCTGCTTTTGTTTCAAGGGAATGTTTTTATAGATACCCTTAATGCAATACCGCACAGAGATGCCCTTAACACTTTTTTTGTTTGACATTTCATCACAGATAATATATAATGATAATGAGCAGACTGAACAGTCGCGGGTACAAAACCGAAAGGTTGTATGCGAGGAAAGTCCGGGCTCCTCAGGGCAATATGAATAACGGCTAACCGCCGCCGGGGGCGACCCCAGGGAAAGTGCAACAGAGATATACCGCCGCATTTCTTGCGGTAAGGGTGGAAAGGCGAGGTAAGAGCTCACCGGCACAGTCGAGAGGCTGTGGCCCTGTAAACCCTATTCGGAGCAACACCGTGGAAGGACAATACGAGCCCTGCGTGTCCTATGGAGGTGGCACTGAGCCGCTGCGGCAACGCGCGGCCAAGATAGATGACTGTTTTTAACAGAACCCGGCTTACAGGTCTGGTCACACAAAATGGCATATCTGAACAGCTTTACGCTTTTGGAACTGCCCAAAACGCTCTCATTTGAGGGCGTTTTTTATTACACAAATTACACAATTTGAGAATAAATTCTTAAATTAGCACTTTTGTATTGCATTTCATACCGAATGATAGTAAAATAAGAGTAGCATTTTATACCCTTAAAGGGCGGCAGGCTTTTCAGAGCTGCCCTGATGTGTTATTGAAAAGGAGATAATTATTATGTTCGAGAAAAAGTTCTGCGACAACTGCGGCCAGAAAATCGGTTTCTTAGGCAACAATAAAATGGCAGACGGCAACCTTTGCGACAAATGTCGAAACAAGCTTTCACCGTTTTTCAGAGGCATTGGCAATACAACGCTTCAGCAGGTTCAGCAGCAGCTCGCATACAGAGAACAAAACAGACAGCAGCTTAACTATTTTAACCCGACAAGAATTCTCGGTACAAAAACTAAGGTCTATATTGATGACAATCAGGGAAAGTTTGTTGTTTGCAGAATGAGCGACTACAAAAACGAAAACGCTGATATCATCTCACTTTCACAGGTGAGCAACGTTCACTCCGAGGAGAAAGAACACAAAACCGAGCTTTATACAAAAAATGCTGAGGGGCACCGTGTATCTTATACACCGAGAAGATATAAATACAAGTATGAGATCACCTTGACTATCTTTGTAAACTCTCCCTATTTCAGCGAGATAAAGTTTGAGGTTACCGATCCCCGCCCCGAAAGCAAAACATCATTTGAATACAGCAAATATCAGTCAACAGCTAACGAGATCATCGCCGCACTTTCCGGCGGCAGTATGAATCAGGGCGCTGTAATGAATAACGGTATGAATCAGATGAACAATAATTTTAATAATGGAGGTATGAACCAGATGAACAACGGCTTTAACAACAATAACGGTATGGGACAAAACAACGGTATGAATACCCTTAACAATGGTATGAATACACTTAACAACGGCATGGGACAAAACAATGGTATGAATACACTTAACAACGGTATGAATACCCTTAACAACAACATGAAGCAGCAGGCAGGCGGCGGTCTTTTAGGCGGTATTGCAAGTGCTCTCGGCGGTGCAGGTTTGGGTGCAGGCATTGGCGCAGCATTGGGCGGCTTGACCGGCAATAACAACATGAACGGCATGAACAACGGTTTCAACAATAACGGTATGGGCATGAACAACGATCTCAACAATAACGGTATGGGCATGAATAACGGTTTCAACAACAACGGCATGGGCATGAACAACGATTTCAACAACAACGGCATGGGCATGAACAACGGTTATAATAATAACGGTATGGGCATGAACAACGATTTCAATAACAACGGTATGGGCATGAACAACGGTTATAATAATAACGGCATGGGCATGAACAACGGCTTTGACAACAACGGTATGAATACTCTCAACAACAGCATGAACCAGCAGGCAGGCGGCGGTCTTTTGGGCGGTATTGCAAATGCAGTTGGCGGCGGTTCCGGCTTAGGCGGAGCTATTGGCGGTGCGCTCGGCGGAGCAGGCTTAGGCGGTGCTTTGGGCGGTATTATGAATATGTTCGGCGGTCAGGCTGGCAACAACCAGCAGCAGTTTGGCGGTCAGCAGCAATTCGGCGGTCAATGGACATGCCCCTACTGCGGAACTGCAAACACAGGTAATGCTTGTCAGAACTGCGGTTCTCCGAAGAACTGATATACATAGAACGTCATTTTAATGATAATAGGATTCATAGTTGAATTTTCTGTCGGAGTGATTCTTAGGAAACACTGATTAGATCGAGTGCCCGTATCGCTTAAAATTTTTTCAGGCAAATTGTGCGAAAATCACGCTGGAATACTGACGTATTTCAAGTGATTTGATTGCAATTTGACTAAAAAAGGCAAGCGAGAGGGGTACTCAGTCCGCAGGACGTGATTTAGGGCACCTCTAAAAACCTCACGCCGTCCATCTGCACCGTATCTTCAGCCGTCATATTGCACAAAAAATCTTGACATACGTCAGTATGCCGGCGATTTTATTGTGCCGTCTGCCGACTAAATCTACGGCACATCTGAACGACGGCAGGTTTTTAGAGATGCCCTTTATTCAGTGGTTCCCTTATTATTGTGGGGCTGCTGCTTTGGAAAAAACAAAAAGTATCTCTGCTGCATAGCTATCACTGTAAGGATGTGAAAAAGGAAGATATTCCGGCTTATTCACGACAAATGGGTATAGGGATAATACTTATAGGCTTGGGAATATGTATTTCGGGTTTTCTTGATTTGCTGAATTCTAAGCTATGGTGGCTCCCGATATCAGCCGGTTTTATTACCGGATTCGTTGTATTACACAAAGCACAGATGAAATATAACGGTTCATGGTTCAGCATATAAATTCCGGTCAATAAAATGCAGCTTTAAAACAGTTATTAAAAACGCTCACAAGATTTATAATGATCTTGTGAGCTGTTTTTTATGCTAATACACTTTTGCAATTATGAAATTTTCCATTTCACCAACATCGGCAAAAGGACGGCTGTCAAAACAAATAGCATTTTTATGACCAAAATGCAGATCTCTAATATAGTATATCATAGTTTATCAACCCTGACGGTAATCGTTAATTATATCAATAATAATGTCATACAGACTTCTTACCTCATAGCTGCCTATTATCGGTTCAAGATGAGAGTCACCGATACCGGAATCATCTGTAAGAAATACATAAGTACCGCCTGTTACGATTGAAAGGGCACGTCCGAAAAGCTCTGTTTCTCTCTCGCTGTTCGACGAAACAATAGGAATAAATCTTATACCTTTTTCAGAAGCGGCAGGAACTGCCTTCAATATTTCTTCTTCTGTTCCGTCATGCGGCGGTGCGTCGAAGATCAAAAAGGCAAGCTTTACGCTTTCGTTATTCCAGCTGCTTTCAAAAACAGACTTCTCCAAAGCCTCTGCAACTGCTTCCGGAGTATCTCCGCCGCCCATTGCAAGCTCAGCATTCAATGAAGCCTGCAACATTCTTGCATCACTTGTAAAATCATTGCACTTTGTAACGTAGTCATCAACTTCATCACGATAGAAATTCACTGAATATCTTACGTTGTCTGTGCCTATCTCGTTTGTAATAGCAGTAAACTCCTTTTGCAGGAATCTCATTTCATCAGACATTGAGCCTGTTGCGTCAACAATGAACATTATATCCATTGGTTTATATATGGTACTCTCCGCCTCTATCGTAACATCAAGCTCCGTACCGCCTGCAAGCTGATCTCCTTGGGTACCGCCGTTTTTACGCTCAACAGACACACTCTGCTTTTTACCGCCGCACTCTACCTCAACAGAAGCTGCTGCTTTGCCGTTTTGTGCAAAAAGGAAGCCTCTGCCCTGCTTATCCGTAACGGCACTCCAGAGAACATTTTTCTCATCATCAAGCAAATTAACCTTTGCATTGACAACCGGCTTTCCGTCGGCTGTTTTGACGTTTACCAATGTACGATCTCTCGGATCAATACCATAGCTTGGGAATGATATTATATCAGAGTTTACAAGATTAGAGAAGAATCCCCAGTTGTCATTATCTGTCCATTGTCCTGCTGTGAGCAAGCCTACCTCCGGCTGTATTGTCGGCAGATCGGGACTGTTGTATAAAGCGTTTTCGCCTGTGGCTTCTTCTTTTCCGTCAAAAGCTGCTCCGTCAAGTGCGGCATCTCCGATATACTCATAGCCGTCGTCAATGACTTCTCCTGCCTTTGTACCATCTACACCGTTGACTGCTATATGCTCTCCTCCGTCAACAGTTGTCGGAGCAGCTTCTGTCTCTTGATTCGCACCTTTACAACCTGCGGCAACGGTCAGGATACACGCAAAAATAACAGATAATAATATTTTAGACTTTTTCATAACTTATCACCCGACTTCCTTTTATTTGTCTGCTGCCTAAAAGATATTGCTAATAAATGCCGAGTTTGCTTGATTTTATGGGAATACAAAATAGTTTCCCTAAATCAAATTCTCGCTACACCCGTATCTCTTGCGGCTTTCATTACGGCTGATGATACCGCACCTGCAATTCTCTCGTCAAATGCTGCCGGAAGTATATACTCCGGAGTAAGCTCCTCATCAGAGATCAGACCTGCAATAGCATACGAAGCTGCTAACTTCATTTCATCATTTATAGTTTTAGCACGGCAGTCAAGCGCACCTCTGAAAATACCGGGGAATGCAAGCACATTGTTTATCTGATTCGGGAAATCCGAGCGTCCTGTTCCTACAACTTTTGCGCCTGCCTTTATAGCAAGATCGGGCATAATTTCAGGTGTGGGGTTAGACATAGCAAATACAATTGCGTCGCTGTTCATAGTCTTTACCATTTCTTCTGTAAGTACACCGGGAGCCGAAACACCCAAAAACATATCTGCACCCTTAACAGCGTCTGCAAGAGAACCTGTAAGCTTATCTTTATTTGTAATAGAAGCTATCTCTTTCTTTATCGGATTAAGGTCCTCTCTGCCGTCATAGATAATGCCTGAACGGTCAACCATCATAACCTTTGCTGAGTCTGCACCCATTGTAATAAGGTGCTTTGTAATAGCTACACCTGCTGCGCCTGCGCCGTTTACTACAATTTTGATGTCACCGATATTTTTCTTTACTATCTTAAGCGCATTAATGAGCGCTGCACCAACAACAACGGCTGTTCCGTGCTGGTCGTCATGGAATATCGGTATATCACACTTTTCTTTCAGCTTGCGTTCGATCTCAAAGCATCTCGGAGCAGATATATCTTCAAGATTCACGCCGCCAAAGCTGCCTGATATCATATATACGGTATTAACTATCTCGTCAACATCTTTCGACTTCACACAAAGCGGAAAAGCGTCAACATCACCGAAAGCCTTGAACAGAGCGCATTTTCCCTCCATAACAGGCATACCTGCCTCCGGACCTATATCGCCCAGACCGAGAACGGCTGTGCCGTCTGTTACAACGGCTACAAGGTTATGTCTTCTTGTAAGCTCGTAGCTTTTGTCGATATCCTTCTGAATCTCCAGACACGGCTGAGCAACTCCCGGTGTATATGCAGTTGAGAGGTCATGCGAATTGCTTACAGAACAACGTGCTGTTACCTCTATCTTGCCTTTCCAATCATAATGAAGCTTTAAAGATTCTTCTTTTATATCCATTTTCTTTCTCTCCTTAAAATATCTTGGGATATGATAATTATATCATTTATATCAAGCATAATCAATACATCAAAATTTTTTTACAATTTGAATCACCCCACATCACTTTACTTGTATGCTGTATTACAAAAAGCCTCCCTGAAAAGGGAGGCTGAACGTTAAAGAAATATTACTTCTTTTCTGTTTCTTTTGCTTTCTTGTGCTGCTGCCATACTACCCACAAAGGTGAAGCTATGCAGATAGAAGAATAACAACCCGAAATAACACCAAACATCATAGGCAGAGCAAAGCTCTGAATTGAAGTTATGTTATATACAAGGCATACTGCGTAAACAGAACCGATTGCAACAAGCGTTGTGATAGATGTAAACACTGTTCTTCTGATACACTGTGTCATACTGAGATTATATACGTCAACAAGCTCTGCTTTAGGACCTAACTTTGCCTTATTCTCTCTGATACGGTCATAAATAACGATAGTATCGTTAAGTGAATAACCGAGTATCATAAGTATTACGGCAATAAAGTTACTGTCGATAGGCATTCTGAAAAGTACGAATACTATATAAACAATAACCATATCGTGGAACAATGCTACCAAGCCCATCATACCGGCAGACATACCGCCGATCTTCTTAAATCTGAATGTTACATAAATAACCATGAGTACGCTTGCAATTGCTACGGCTACCAAACATTTTACAAAGAATTTTGTACCCATTGTAGGATCAACCGAGCTAAACTCGCTTACTTCAAAGTTATTGTCGGGGTATTTCTCCTCAAGTGCAGTTGAGATTTCCGACTGTACTTCTGCGTCGATTGCGTTCTTGCCTGAGAACTGGATAGTAAGATAGTAGCCCTCGCCTACCTCGTTATTGCCTGCAAGGTTTTTGGAGATAGAAAATGTAACCTGATTACCGGGGGTTTTCTCCTGAACAAGATCTTTAAGCTCGTTCTCGTCAAGCGTTCCGTTATAGGTATAAGAGATCATTGAACCGCCAGAGAACTGAATATCAAGTGTCACACCGAATATAATGTTGCAAATTATACCTATAACAATTATAGCAATAGAAATGCCAAAAAATACTTTTCTCTTTCCGTAAAAATCGAATTTCTTATCACTCATTTTTTAGCACCTCCGTAAAGTCTTGGATTTCTCAAGAATTTGAAGCCCGAAATAGATTTGAGCATCAAACGTGCTGCGGCGATACCCATTATAAAGTTAGAAATTACACCTACAAGAAGTGTATAACCGAATGCGTAGATCGAACCGGTTGTAGATAGACCGAAAATAAACGAAAGCATATTAAACGGACCAAATACAAGTATAAGTATTACTGCAACTATAACAACTGTCATGTTACCGTCGATAATAGCAGACAAGCTGTTCTTAGTACCTGAATTTATAGCACTGTCAAGTGATTTGCCGTTTTTAAGTTCTTCCTTTATTCTCTCTGCTGTGATGATGTTTGCGTCAACACCCATACCGATAGACAAGATCATACCTGCGATACCGGGCAGAGTCATTGTAAAGCTGTTGAATACCGGGAAATATCCTGATACTGCTACAATTGTAATTGCAAGCTGTCCTAAAAGTGCGATCACGGCTACAAAACCGGGTACTCTGAATACAATTATCATAAATAATGTGATAATTGCAAGCGCAATTAGTGCTGCCAATGCCATTGCACGAAGCGAATTTGCACCGAGTGTCGGGCTTATTGAGCCTGCGTTTACTGTTTCGAGTGAAAACGGCAATGCGCCTGCGTTGATCTTTGTTGCAAGGGCTGTTGCCTCCTCTGCGGTAAAGTTACCCGAAATCTGTGCGCTGCCGTCTGAAATGACGCTGTTTACTGTCGGGTAAGAGATCATTGTATCGTCCATCCAGATAGAAATTGTACCGTTGAGATAATCAGTAGTAGCTTGTTTGAACTTCTCTGCGCCCTCTGCGTCAAATTCAAGCGATACAACATATTTGGTTTGTCCGTTTTCGTTAATAACGCCTGCTTGTGCGTTCTTTACGTTTGAACCGTCTACAAGTACAGTAGCAGCCGTTTCACCGGTAGGTGTTTTCATTACCTGTGCGCCTTCGGCTGTGTAGTCAACAGTTTCGTAGCTGTTGCCCGGACGGAAAGTAAGCGTTGCTGTGGCAGAAATTTCTTCGATAGCCTTATAGGGATCAAAGTTTGTTGTTTCTTCTTTCCACGGAAATCTTACAATTATTTTGTTTGCGCTGTCGTCGGCATAAAGCTCATAGTCTGTAATATTGTTTGCAACCATACGTGTTTCAATTACAGATTTTGCCGATTCAAGCTGTTCGGGTGTAGCGTCAACGCCGTCTGCCGGTTGGAATGTTGCTTCAACGCCACCCTTGATGTCTATTCCCCATCTGATGTCGCTTACACCCTTAATGCGTGTGGTAACGATGTCGCCGTACTGTGTTTTGACACCGAACACAGACGTAACAGCTAACGCAATTATCAGGATAGCAACGATGAAGAATACGGGTTTTGCAACTCTTTTCATTCGTGTAACCTCCGTTAAGCTTTTTAATACACCGCACAGATAAACAAAGTCAATAGAATACTTATTATCTCACAGTGTAAATTTTTACTGTTTTCATTATAGCAAAATAGCAAAAAATAACTCTGCTACAAATAAAACAGACGTAACAGAGTTATTATAAAATTTTTTCGCAAAAAAGTCAATAAAAAGCCGTACATTTTACGAAAAAATAATTGCAATTCGTAATTTTTCTCTTAAATTTCAGCTAACTTTCACTTAGGAACCGTTAAGAAATAAAAGTTATTTATGAACAGTTCCTTAGCCAAGCAGCTTTTTCACTGCTGCAAGCTTTGTGCATACACAGAAAATCTCAATCGCCTGTGCAAGCTCGTCAACAGACGGATAAGTAGGAGCAATACGAATATTGCTGTCTTTGGGATCTTTCTTATACGGATAAGTAGCGCCAGCGCCTGTGAGTACAACGCCTGCTTCTTTGCAAAGCTGTACCACCTCTTTAGCTGTACCCTCTGTTACATCAACGCTTATAAAATAGCCGCCCTTCGGCTTCTGCCATGTTGCGGCACCGGTAGCCTTTACCGACGATTCGAGTGCATTCAATACAACATCAAATTTAGGCTCGATAACTGCTCTGTGCTTTTGCATATATTCAATAAGACCTTTGCTGTCTTTGAGATAACGAAGATGTCTGAGCTGGTTTATCTTGTCAAAGCCGATTGTCTGGAAATTGTATCTTGCTTTGAGTACCTTCATATTTGCTTCGCTGCAAGCAAATGCAGATACACCTGCACCGGGAAATGTGATCTTTGATGTTGATGTAAACATCATTACCATATCCTGAGTACCGTTTTTCTTACATTCGTCCATAAGGCTCAGAAGCTTATCTCCTACGGGTGCTGCGTCGTGAATAACATACGCATTATCCCACATAATACGGAAATCCTTTGCTGCGGGCTTTAATGCTGCAAATCTGCGTACTACCTCATCAGAATATGTAATACCTGAAGGGTTTGCATATTTCGGCACACACCAGATACCTTTGATCTTCTCGTCCTCTGATACAAGCTTTTCTACCATATCCATATCGGGACCGTTTTCGTCCATAGGTACGTTTATCATCTCGATACCGTAATACTCAGTAATACCAAAGTGACGGTCATATCCCGGTACCGGACACAAGAACTTTATACCCTCTTGTTTTATCCACGGCTCACAGCCTGCAATGCCTTTTGTCATAAAGCATGAAATAACGTCAAACATAAGATTAAGACTTGAGTTTCCTCCGACAAATACCTCTGACGGATCAACCTCCAGAATATCAGCAAACATTTTCTTTACTGCGGGTATACCGTCAAGCACACCATAGTTGCGGCAGTCTACGCCCTCATCAGTTGTGAGATCGCTCTCTGATGTGAGAACATCAAGCATAGGTCTTGAAATGTCAAGCTGTTCTGCACCGGGCTTTCCTCTTGACATATCAAGCTTTAAGCCCTTGCTTTTATATATATCGTACTTTGCCTCCAATTCAGCTTTCTCTGCGAGTAATTCTTCTCTGCTCATCTGTGTGTAAGTCATTTGATAAACCTCCATAACACATTTCGTTTTTTTACAGATAACATTGTAATATAATTCACATAAAAATGCAAGAGATTTTTAAAATTCCTGCAAAAATTCGCCGTTTTATAGCAATTATCGGATTTTCACAGCGATTATTTGACAATATTATTATATAAATATGCAATTATTTACACAGTGTTACGTTTATCGTTCGTTTTTTCACTTTTGCTTTTCTTTTTATTATATATGAACATCAATAATGCCATTGATACTATAATAATATATCCTACCCAGCTTAGCAGATCAGGAATCTGCCCGAATACTATAAAGCCGAGTCCGGCTGCGAATATTATCTGTGAGTAGTCATAAACAGAAACATCTTTTGCAGGCGCATGACAATATGCGGCAGTTATCGAAAACTGTCCGCCTGCCGCTGACAAGCCTGCAAGCAGCAAAAATATAAGCTGAGTTGTGGTCATGGGTGAATATCTGAATATCAGAAACGGAACAGTTGACAAGCAAGAAAAGCCCGAAAAAAAGAATACTATAAACGCACCCTTTACTCCCTTTTTGCCCAGATCACGAACAAGAGTATAAGCCAGACCTGCCATCATTCCGCCGCACAGCGCTATAAATGCAGGTAATGTGAGTACATTTGAAAAGCTCGGTTTAATCACGCAAATTGCGCCTGCAAGAGCGCCGAGTACAATTAAAAACTGAACAGGCTTTATTTTCTCTTTCAAAATAAAGATACTGAATACTATCGCAAAAAACGGTGACATCTTATTAAGTATTGAAGCGTCTGCAAGGTTAAGGATACCCAAAGCATAAAAATTACAGAAAATTCCTACCGTTCCGAAAAAAGACCTAAGTATAAGCGGAAGCCATGCATTTTTGGGAATAGTTATAGGCTGCTTGTTTTTCGCAAGCACACCGCCTGCAAATATAAACGCTATCAGATTTCTGAAAAAGCTTTTTTGAAGTGCAGGCAGGTCTCCCGACAAGCTGACAAACATATTCATCAAAGCAAAAAAGAATGCAGATGTTATTATAAGGATTATACCCTTGTATAAAGGCGGCATTTCTTTTTTTTCGGACATTTCTCATTTCTCCTCTCATTCTATAAATAATTATTGTTATGATTTTTATACAATTTTTTTCAACCGTACTATTGATTTTTATGTTTATTTGTGTTATTATATAGTCATACAGATAAAGAAAGCAAAGGTAATACAAACGCATTGCCTAAGCTGTCTGTAACTTTATTATTCTTTCAAGCGAAAGGGTGGGATACTATGAAGATTACCTACACAGCAAAGAACGTGACACTCAGAGATAACTTTAAGGAGCGTGTTGAGAAAAAGCTCAAGAAATACGAACGTGTTTTCTCCGAAAATGCAGAAGTGAAAGTCACCGTCAACCTTTACAAGAACAGACAAACGGTTGAAATTACCATAAAAGACAACGGCATGGTTTATCGTGTTGAGACCTCTTGCCCCGAAATGAACGACGCACTCGACACCGATATGGATAAGCTCGGACGTCAGATCCGCAAGAACAAGACTAAGCTTGAAAAAAGACTTCGTCCGGCAGCTCTTGAGGTATTCGACGACGAGGACAGCGACGACGATACAGACGAAACACCCGAAGAGGTTACATACAACATTCTCAGAACAAAGACCGTTGCTTTAAAGCCTATGTCACCCGATGAGGCTATACTCAGAATGAACATGGTCAACCATAAGTTCTTTATGTTCCTCAACTCTAAGACAGACAAAATCTGCGTTGTATACATCAGAGATAACGGCGACTATGGTATGCTTGAATCGGAAATTGACGAATAGCGGGCAGTGTCCGCAGACGTTGAAGCATTTTGAGATTATAAAACCTATGCTTTATCGCACGCGGTCAAAGTTAAGATATTTCACTAATTAAGTTAGTGAACATTTATGCACTTTATGCAATATCGGTAAATATAAAAAGCTAAAACAAAACCCTCTCATTTCGAGAGGGTTTTTAAGAGCTAGTAGTCGGACTCGAACCGACGACCTGCGCATTACGAATGCGCTGCTCTACCAACTGAGCCATACTAGCAATCGACAATAATAATGATACAATATTTTTTTTGGTTTGTCAAGCGCTGTTAATGATTTTATAAAAATAATGTATCTATTCAATATCTGTTTCAGCACATAGTCTTTGTTTAGTTTTGCCTTATTGCGCCGCCTTATAGCGGCGAAGAAGCTTTGGTCTAAAACGGTACTAAGGGGTTTTTATCTTATCGCCTGACGGCTGACCGCAACAGCTTTCCCCGTTTTTGTGTCAATATCAAAAATTATGCAGTCCATCTGACATTCGCCCTCTGCGATCTCAAATCTTTCGGGCATTTTATAAATAAAACTTGAAATTATTATCTCCTTTTTTACTCCGAGTACAGACTCAACAGCGCCTGTCATTCCAACATCAGTTATATACCCCGTACCGTGCGGAAGTATCGCTTCATCTGCCGTCTGCACATGAGTATGAGTACCAAAAACCGCTGATATTCTGCCGTCAAGATAATAACCCATTGCCTTTTTTTCTGCGGTTGCCTCTGCGTGAAAATCAAGTATGCGAATCTTACAGTCTGCCGTTTCTTCAAGTATCTTGTCAAGCTTTCTGAACGGGCAGTCAAGCGGTTCAAGCTCAAATGTACCCATAGCATTTATTACACATACTTTATATTTAAGCATATCAATTATTGTATACCCTCTGCCCGGAGCGCCGCCCTCAGGATAATTAGCAGGACGAACAAGCTCGTTACAATCGTCAAAATAATCGTAACATTCACGCCGTTTGAACGCATGATTTCCCGTAGTAATAACGTCAACTCCGCTGTTAAAGAGCATTTTTGCCGACTGCGGAGTAATACCGTTGCCGTCTGCGGAATTCTCGCCATTGGCTATTACAAAATCAATACTATTGTTTCGCTTAAATGCCGGCAGCTTTTTCATCAGAAATTCACAGCCGTTTGAGCCTACAACATCACCTATACAAAGTGTTTTCATAAATTCTCCTTTTAACAAGACAAAAAACAGCGGAACAAATTTCTTCTCGTATTTGCTCCGCCTTTTTTCGTTTTTACTTACTCGGCAGCAGTATTGTTTGATATAAACTCGTTGATCTCTGCAAGAACGTCATCTGCATCAAGTCCGTGTACAGCACAAGCTTCTTCGAGTGTTTCTCCGATAGAAGCAGGACAGCCTACACAATGCATACCGCAATTCATAAGAACAAGTGCGATCTCTCTGTTATACTCAAGCATTTCGCCCATTGTAGTCTGTTTGGTGATCTCCATAATTAACTTCCTTTCACAGTAATAAAGGCAGCACGCACAAATACCGACTGACGGCTCATCTCAAGCGCGATATCTGTGCGGTATTGCTTTATTATTATAACACCTTTTTTTCTGTTATTTGTTTCAAATTCGTAAACAAAGCATTGTACGATCAGTATAATTCAGTCTGAAAACTATTTAATCGGGATCTTTTACCAATATTCTGTAAGCCTGCGGCATTACTTCAACCGTAATGTCTTTATGTTCTCCGCCGTCCTCGCCGTCGGTAGTCCACTTGATAGGCTCGCTCGATTTAAAGCGTACTTTTCTTGTGGTAAACTTTACAAGTCCGGGGCAGTCAAAATCCTGTGTGATAAGTGCGGTAAGAATATTCTGAAAATCAAGCGGATTTGACGGCTTTCTTATCAACAAGCACTCGAAAAGGCCGTCATTAAAAAGAGGTTCATATTCAGAGCGATTTTTCATACCGCCGATAGATGTTGTATTCGATACAAAGCCAAGTATAAAATCGTCCTCTACAACGACCTCGTCACTTTCAACTTTAACGTGATAGTAGGTATAATCCTTTAGTCTTTTCATACCCTCGATCACATAAGCCGCATGACCAAAACGGTTTTTGAACTTTTGCGGAGTTTCATACGAAACATCAGTAAATACACCGAAAGCAGAAATATATATAAACGGCTTTTCACCGAACAATCCGCAGTCGCAGTTCATAGGCGTGCCGTCTGCGATACACTGTGCAGCCTTGACCGGCTCAAACGGTATAGAAAGACTTCTGCCGAAATCGTTTGTAGAACCGGCGGGGATATATCCTAAAATAGTACGGTCATTTTTATCGAGTGTAACAATTCCCTGAACAGACTCGCTCAAGGTTCCGTCACCGCCGCATACAACGATAACATCAAACTCACTCGAACGCTTTTGTATAGTTTCTTTTGCGTCAAGTCTTTTCTGTGTGGGGTATACAGTAACGTCATACCCCGCCTTTACAAAAACATCTATGATCTGCCACAGCTCCGGCTTTATCTGCGATTTACCCGACGTGGGGTTAAACATAAGCAAAAGCTTTTTCTTCATTTTTCGCACTCCCTGATCAAAAAGCAGTTTTCTTTATTAAATAATCAACAAGGCTGTCAATTGCAACTCTCTCCTGCTCCATAGTATCACGATCACGAACGGTTACACAATGATCGTCACGGGAATCAAAGTCATAGGTAATGCAGAACGGAGTACCGATCTCATCTTCACGGCGGTATCTCTTACCGATAGAGCCTGTATCGTCGAAATCAGTCATAAACTGCTTTGAAAGCATATCATATACTTGGCTTGCCTCCTCTGAAAGCTTCTTTGAAAGCGGGAGTACAGCAGCCTTAAAGGGTGCAAGTGCAGGATGAAGTCTTAATACAACTCTTGAATCGTCCTCTTTAAGCTGCTCCTCGTCGTAAGCCTCAGTGAGTATTGCAAGGAACAAACGCTCAACACCCAAAGACGGCTCTATTACGTATGGTACATAACGCTCGTTAGTTTCGGGATCAAGATAATCGAGACGCTTGCCGCTTGTGTTGATATGCTGAGTAAGGTCATAATCTGTTCTGTCGGCAACGCCCCAGAGCTCGCCCCAGCCGAACGGGAAAAGATACTCAAAGTCTGTTGTAGCTTTCGAGTAGAAACAAAGCTCCTCTTTGCTATGGTCACGCAAGCGGAGATTTTCTTCTTTGATGTTGAGAGAATAGAGCCAATCACGGCAGAAGCTTCTCCAGTAATCGAACCATTCAAGGTCGGTGCCGGGCTTGCAGAAGAATTCAAGCTCCATTTGCTCGAACTCTCTTACACGGAAAATGAAGTTGCCGGGAGTGATCTCATTTCTGAACGACTTGCCTATCTGTGCAACACCGAAAGGGACCTTCTTTCTTGAAGTTCTCTGAATATTTGCGAAGTTTACAAAGATACCCTGTGCAGTTTCGGGGCGAAGATAAAGCTCGTTTTTGCTATCCTCTGTTACGCCCTGGAATGTTTTGAACATAAGGTTAAACTGTCTGATATCGGTAAAATCCTGCTGACCGCAATTCGGGCATACGATACCCTTTTCTTTGATGTAGTCTGTCATCTGAGCGTTAGTCCAGCCTGCAACGTTTGTACCGTCGAAATCTTCGATAAGATTATCTGCACGGTGACGAGTTTTACACTTGCGGCAGTCCATAAGCGGATCGGAGAAGCCGCCAAGATGACCTGAAGCTACCCATGTCTGAGGGTTCATAAGAATAGCGGAGTCAAGACCTACGTTGTATTTATTTTCCTGAACGAATTTTTTAAGCCAGGCATTCTTAATGTTGTTTTTGAGCAAAACGCCGAGAGGGCCGTAATCCCATGTATTTGCAAGGCCGCCGTATATCTCGCTGCCGGGGTACACAAAGCCTCTTGTTTTGCACAAGGCTACGAGTTTTTCCATAGTTTTTTCTGTATTCTTCATAATTTATCCTCCTAAAGCAGTTAATATAAATAACTGCATTTTACTTGTTATCATTTTAACATTGTTTGTAAAAATTATCAATATGTTTTTTCAAAAAAGAGCAGACAGTAAAAAACCGCCTGCTCTTGCGAGTGGGCGGTTAGTCATCAGATGTAAGCGTAACAGGAGTTATCATATCCGGCAAAAAGTTCACCTCATAGTGATATTTATCTACTTCTGCGCCGCTTATATCTTCAACTACATACATTGTGTTTTCGTTCAAACCGATAAAGTGTTTTTTATAATCTCCGTCACCTGTTTCGCAAATGATCTCAAGCTGATTGTCGCTGCTGTCAACCTTTAACGAAAAAGCTGCGATCAGCTCAAATTCGGCTTTATCTGTTCTGGTATTAATTACAGGGCATCTCTAAAAACCTGCCGTCGTTCAGATGTGCCGCAGATTTAGAGTGTTAGTATCATGCTCTGCACTTGTCAATAAATCCTTTTTGATCTAACTTTGTATCAAAAATCAAATGTCCGTCTGCCATTTATTCACCTACTATAATATATTTAGTCGTTAAATCCATGACAAACCAGCCATGTATTTCACGCACTTGTTACATAAGCTATAATGGAAGCAGTGATTGGACTAACGCTATTCACCTTGGGAAATCACGCCCGTCTTGGAGACAGTTATCCATGCTTTCGTTATAGCGTTCGATTTTGCA
>JAFPLH010000046.1 GCA_017402845.1 Clostridia bacterium | reverse complement strand
TGTGCTATACTCATTTTGGGTCACCACTATCTATTTTTTTTTTTGCCAAATTAATATTATCGTGTTTTGACCCAAAGAGCAAGGGATATTTTTCTCTTGCTCTTATTTTTTCTTGTATGCCTACTAAAATTATACACTTACTTTACCGGCGGTCAAAATTTTTTGAATCGCTAAGGTTACGTATAAGCAGGAGTCATTGTTGCTCTTGATGAAAATTTCTGTTACAGCACCGATGAATGGATAATCTAACACAGTCACAAAAGGGGCAGCCAAAACAGCCGCACCCCTTTTTGACCGGAATTGGAATGATTATTACAGGTGCAGTTACATCAATTCTTGTCTACCGGAAGCACAACATTGTCTTTTATTACTGCTCTTATTATTAACGACGAACTTTAATATTTGTTGAAAACCGATTATCATTCTATTTCTGCCTGATTTACAACCGCTCAGGAAGAAAAATTCTCTTTATTGCAATGAGCCATACAACAGGTACAGCTGCAATTAATACCAAATAATATACATTTAGATTATCGGACTGAGGAAGCTCTATATTTTCGTGGTCTTTGGGGTCAATATAGATAATGATATTATCGCCTTTATTATACGGTGCAGTAAAATTCCCCTGACGAGTAATGGTATCTCCTTCCAGCTCGTATGTGTAGCTGTAGGAATATTTCGCTTCTCCGAGTCCTGAAGTATCGGTGTCGGTATCGTTCCTGTAAAACTCGCCCTCGGTAATTTCGGCATAGACTTTATCAAATTGATTTTCAACCTTATTGTAATACAGAAATGAATCCATAAATGTAAGTTCAACAAAACATAAGACTATCATAAGGTTAAACGCCATTACTATCTTTATCAAGTAATGAAATATGTTCACTGCGGGCAGACGGTGAAACGGACCTACGTTTTGCTGATAATCGGTGTTGTAGGAAGTTTGGTGAAAATCCATACGTTACGGCCTCCTTCTGACGAGTTGTATGACAGATGAGATACAGGAGAATAACAGGAATCCTGCAATCGCCGCCCCGACTGCAAACATATACTTCTTGTGAAAATCATACATTTCAATAGCCGTTTCGACACTATCAGCGAATACCCAAGACTCAGTATCTTCCGGATTTACATAAATAGTTATAGGACGTTTTTCTATAACACTAACAGTTGAGGAAGCTGATGATCCTGTGTATTCAACCCCGTTATAAGTATAAGAATAATCGAAGTGGTAAAGTAGTATTTCGGTGGATTCGCCGTCGTCATCTTTTGAATCAACCCATTCGCTTGTAACATTAGTTGGAATAAGTTCGCACTGAGGGTATGTATTAACAACATTTTCCATGTTTTCTATCTCTTTTTGGTTTTCTGACTGTACATACATCATACTCAATGAAAAAAGAATAATCACTAATATTTTGAAAACCAGTGAGAGAATAGTGTTAACAGTTGGGTTCACTGTTCTCTGCGGTCTTGATCTTTGTGCCGCCGCTTCCGCCGCAGCGGCAGCATATGCCTGCATATCCTCGTTTATCCATTGGTTTACAGCAATCTGTTCCGCAGCATCAAGAGGAGCCTGCAGAGTGCTTCGCATTTTTTCTTTTGCATTTATGAAAAAGCTTATTAATATACAAAGTATCAATATTACTTCTGATGGTATTGTAATTATTTTAGTCCAGACGGGTAGTGTGTGTTTAATATACGTCATCTTTTCATTGTAGATAGTTCCGACCGACGTAATTATCAGAGAAATCAGTATAAATCTCCAGAAAAGAGATATACAGATCTTAAACAATATTTTCACCATTCGGTAAAGAGTAATACGACGATTATAGACTGCCTGATCTTGAGAAGTTATAATATTAACCACTTCCTTTTTATGATTTGAATTTCTGATTTGATTATAATATTTTTGTCTTGTTGTGTCAACATATATACAAAATAGTATTGGCAATCACGCATAAAAATTGTATTTAATTCTTTACAACGATGTCGGAAGCTTTATTCCGAAAATTCGCAGAGCATTTTTGTACATTATGTTTTCGTAATCCTCCTGCGGAATCATCGACTTAAATTCGTTAAAATACTGCTGATAAAGCGAGCGTTCACCAATTTTGTTATGAAGATACGTGTCTTTGCCATCAATCGGATTATCAGACCCGAAGATCATTTTTTCGCTGCCGTATCTGCGGACAGCTTCAAGAGTGGTAGTTATAGGAACCCATGTGGTGTCTCCGTAAAGATTCGGGAGTTTACCTAAAAGCTCCAAAGCTGTCTTGTTATCCGTTCCAAGATCCATATGTACCATGATAAAGGCTAATTCCGGGTGTTTTTTTGCCGCATTGTACAATCTTTGAGATGCTGCCGCTTCGCAGCCTCCCGTGTGAGAAACGATGGGCAGACCGTATTCTGCTGCGATCCTATAATATGGCTCAAGCTTATCGTCATCGGGAGCCGTTTGTGAATGGTACGGGTGGAGTTTCAACCCATAAATAATATCTCTGTTCTCATCAATAAGCTTCTTAAATCTGTGATCGGGTTGTTCCGTGCGTATCTTGAGCCACGCAAGCACACCAATTTTATCACTGTATGCGCGTGCAAAACGTAATGTGTTCTCCAATATAAGATTTTGCGGCTTAAGCAATTCGGGCGATATAGGATTCATTTTGTGGTCGTTTTCGCTGCACTCAATATTGGAAACAAGCGAATACGATATTCCGTACTTCTCCATAGAGTATATCACCTGCTCCTCGGTCATATTATAATTCAATATCTTTCCTATATGAACATGTGTGTCAATTATCATTTCATAACCTTCTTTCATATTTTGTTTAATAATAATCCGAAAATCTTTTTTGAGCAACATCAATCCTAACAATTATTTTAACTTACTTTTTTGGAAAACAGTATTTCACAATGTATTCATGACATCACCACTGTTCGGCATCTTTATATTATTATATTTCTTACACAGTAAGAAGTCAAGGTGCACAACGCAGGCGGGCACACGCCCGCCGGTAATGCCGCCTTACTTTTTATAACAACAAGTCGGCTTCCGCTCGGCAGCTGCCTACTAAAATTATACACTTACACTGCCGACTTTAGCAAGCTCGCTTTGCAGATTCTTCTACGCCGCCTTTTCACCAAAATAAACGGTCACGGGATATTTGTAGGTAAATGTGTTCATATAATTATCCCTCTTTCTCCAATTCATTAGTAATGATTACACTTTCATACCATTAAGCGCTTTAACAAATCCCGGATCGTTGTGATCTACGATCTCACTGTGACCGAGGTCTTTCTTTGCGATCTCCGCCATTTCCTCGTCTGTGAGCGTAAAGTCCCAGATATCAAGATTCTGCTGCATACGCTGGACATGAACGGACTTCGGGATAATAGAAACACCCCTCTGTACATTCCAGCGAAGAACGACCTGTGCGGCGGACTTGCCGCAGCGGCTGCCGATCTCGGTGAGAACAGGATCTGTGAAGATGCCGTGCTTTCCCTCTGCGAGCGGTCCCCAAGCCTGGGGTGCTACACCGTACTCCTTCATCAGAGCAAGCGCATTTTCCTGTTGGAAGAACGGGTGAAGCTCAACCTGATTTACCGCCGGGATTATCTCAACGTTTTCGCAGAGATTCGCAAGTATAGCAGGATAGAAATTAGCAACGCCGATAGCCTTGACGATACCTTCTTTGTACGCCTTCGTGATACCTCTGTACGCTGCGAAGTAATCGCTCATCGGCTGATGAAGAAGGATAAGGTCTACATAATCGAGGTCAAGCTTTTTGAGAGATGTCTTAACCGCATTGTAAGCTGTTTCCTCAGTTTTCTGATCGGACACCCAGACCTTTGTAGTAACGAAAAGCTCCTCTCTCGTTGTAATACCGTCGCTGACAGCACGGGCAATGCCCCGTCCGACAGCCTCCTCGTTCATATACGCTGCCGCGGTATCGAGCAGACGGTAGCCTGTCTTAATGGCGTTGTAGGTGACTTCCTCGCACTGTACGGCGTCGGGTATCTGAAACACTCCGAAGCCCTCAATCGGCATTTTTGTTCCGTTGTTAAGTGTAATAAATTCCATAATAAAATTCTCCTTGTAAATATATTGCAGATGTGTAGATTTATTGGTTGATATAGTCGGAAAGCATTGGCTTCAATCTTGTCTGACAAAACTCTTTGAGCTTTTCGGTCGGGTCAACTGCACCGTCAAGCATACACCAAAGCATACATATGCCGTAATATTCCGAAACTATCCAAAAACTCAGCTTGTCAACGGGTATATCGCCTTTAAGCTCTCCTGTGACAATTCCCTGACGAAGAATATCTCCGACAACCCTCCGGTCATAATCCAGCTTTCCTCTGCCGTCCTCATTCGAGTCAACTGCGTTTCTGAACCACTGCTGCGCGACCTTCAATCCTGTTTCAGCT
>JAFPLH010000045.1 GCA_017402845.1 Clostridia bacterium | reverse complement strand
TTGCACAAAAAATCTTGACATACGTCAGTATGAGTCTCGCCTGCCGGCTCGGTCGGTGCTGTTGCCTTGCGGCAACGTCTGCCACCGGCAGACTGCACCCGGCGATTTTAAAGTGCCGTCTGCCGACTAAATCTGCGGCACGTCTGAACGACGGCAGGTTTTTAGAGATGCCCTTATATATTTTCAAGTATTGTGTGTAGAAAAAAAGCAATCCCGAAAATAAGGATTGCTTTTTGTTGTGATGAGAATTATTTTTTTGCGGCTTCAACTTTTTCTACAAGCTGCACGAGAACTTCGCCTACTTCATCAGGCTTATACTCGTATGTCATGTGTCCTGTCGGAATAGTCACTATCTCGCAGTTTCCGAGAGATTCTATATACGGAACATAGTTTTGCTCCCAAAAGTTATTAAAGCCCGGAAGCATTTGTTCATACTCTTCGTCTGTTTTGTGATCTTCCGGTTTACCGCTTCGGCGCATATCCTCGTTAAAAACTTCGATAAACTGCTTGAAATCATCAACCGTTTCAAAGTGGTAGCTGCTGCCGATATACGTTTTGGGAATATCTGTTTTTATAAACTTTTCATAAGCCAGTAAGCTATTTTTATTTATATTGTTATTTTCTGAAATGAGTGCATGAGTCTGACTGCTTTGTGCATATAGTGCGTTGTGTATTTCAATTTCTTCTTCGGTATAGAAATCCGGCAGATATGTCCAATATAGCTTAGGAAAGAATCTGTCTAATCCAACATCGCATGAGAATGTATACAGAAACTCAGTAACAGCACCTTTTGGCTTTTCATCTTCAAAAATCTCTTTGTTAAGTACAGGTGTTGTATCGAGAAACAATATGCCCTCTATCTCATCGGGATAAACGCTTTCCCAATATGTAGAGTATATGCCGGCAATAGAATGAGGCATTAGTATATAGGGTGCTTCAAAACCGGCGTTTTTAAGTGCTGTGCGGCAATTTTCGACAATGCTTTCACATGTCTGTTCGTCTTTTGTATCATCACTCAATCCATATCCGGCACGATCAAGGCATACGATAAGGCAGTCGTCTTCAATACCTTTTGAAATTTTTCTCATGGTAAGAGAACAGTCGTCAACACCCATACCGGACATACAGACTACGGTGTGTTTTCCCTCAGTATTGCCCCAGTAAGGCGCATTCATCTTGTAATCACGGGCGTCAACAAGATTGACATAACCCTTTTCTTCAAGCATAGTCCATTCTTTTGCTGATTTTACCTTATGATTGATAAGCGATACTATGATAAATAATATGCAGACAATAATTAACCCTAAAAGGATAAAACCTATTATCTTAAATATTTTCTTAGCTTTTGACATATTGATTCACCTCGTTAGAAACCCCACCATTGAAATAATCTCCAGTAAACTATACATACAATAGTAATAATGCTGCAAACAGTTTCAATATTGAGCAGAATGGTTTTATCGGGCTTTTGCTCATTTTTATAAAACCGACAGCGTAAACACAAAGCAAACTCGGCAATAGCCAAAGCACAAAGTATAATTGCCGCCAATGCTAAAAGAAGCTTACCGCCGTTTAATATAATGCCTAATGTCAGACCGATCGCAATAGCTTCTGCAAGTATCAAAACTTTCATCAGAGCTGCGAGAAGCTGTGTTGTTTTGAATTTTTTGAGATCTGTATCCTTATACTTTTTCAGCCGTATAAGGTAAACAAAAAACAAAACTGCGGGTATGCAAATTGATACCAAGAGAAGAATAACCATGATCCTTTCAGTATAGAATTGAGCGTCGCTTATTTTTATAAAATCTATCGCCTGATAAGATTCCAGTGCGGCAGCATTGCCGTTTGAGTCTTTTTTAACAGCATAATATCGTTTTTTGCCGTTCGGAAGCTCAGCTTCAAAAAATGTATCTGTAATTTGCGTTAGCTTTGTAATGCCGTTTGAGCTTGAATAATAACCGCCGTTGTCAAAAACTTTCATAGCGTCTTCAAACACGCCTGCTATTTTCAGCATACCTGCGCCGCAGGAGCTTCTGCCCATTTTGTAATTTCCCGAAATATCGACACGTTCAAAATTGCTTTGAGCCGGTATCTCCTTATAACCGTAAAGCAATTCAGGAAGTTTATATGAATAAATATGATCTCCGGGTGAGTTTATCATCATTACATAACCGGTCTTATTCTTTAAGTCCAGCTCCAGATCAGATGAACAGGCAGATGTATTACCGCCGTGACCGTAGAGTCCGTCACCGTAAAGGGTATAGAACATACCGTGACAAATTCTCGGTGATCCGTCACCGAACGTAAAAGACGGTGAAAGCATAATATCAAGAGTATCGTCCTTTTCAAAAAGAGGGCAGTTCTTACTGTCGCAAAGAAAAGCTTTTGCAAACTTTGCCATATCCGAAATAGTACCGCCGGCAGAACCTGCGGGGTATAAATTTATATATGTTCTGCATTCGCCCAGATCGGTAACGGTGTCCATAATATAATCAGGGATATAGCTATGGAGAAGATGTCTTTGTTCTGCTGCCCATTCGTTATCTGAGGCGTCAGGGCGTATATAAGTATGCTCCATTCCCAGCTTGTCAAAGATATTTTCCTTTACGTAGTCAGCATAATCCATACCGCTTATGCAGCTAACAACATATCCTGCAAGAGATGCGCCCCAGTTTGAGTAAGAAACAGTTTCACCCGGACGGGCAGCCTGTGCCGGTGCAGTGGTTTTCAAAGCCTTGTCAAGCGGCAATATATCAGATAAATTCTTTGTTTCTATTTCCGCTGTTGTTTCTTGAAAGCCTGCGGTGTGATTCATAAGCTCGGTCATAGTAATAGCGTCTTTGTAAGAAAGATTATTCAGAAATCCCTTAGGAAGATAATTTCTTATATCTTCGTTTAAGTCAAGCTTACCCTGTTCATAAAGCTGCATAGCGCTTGTCCAAACAAGAAGCTTTGAAACAGAACCCCATTCATAAACTGTGTTTTCGTCAGCCTCAATATTAGCTTCGATATCTGCACACCCGTAAGAAATAGTACAAATGTCCTGCTTGTCATCAAATACTGTAATAGAAACAGAAGGAGTAAAGTTATAGTTTTTGTCTATAAGCTCGTTGAGTGCAGACTTGATATTGTCTTTGTTTTCATACGATACCGTCAGCGGAACTTCTTCCGCACTTGCAGACAAGCATAAAGCTGCGGTTAATAGCAGCGTAATAATAAAACATATTGTTCGTTTAGCCATTCAAACATCTCCTTTTTTATCCTGAACGTATTTGCATATTTTCTGTATAAACCTGCTTTTTCCGTTTGTATAAGCTATTCTGTCGTTCGGGTATTTTTTTGCAAGTTCTTTTTTTAATGCCGCATATTCCTGTGCGGCGTTTTCATTTTGATTCAGATAATCGCTGAAATTAATGTAATCGTTCCATTCTTTGGAATTATATAAAACAACGTGTATATGATGAGTGCGTGTATCATTTTCAAAATCACCGCAAACAAACAGCAGATGTTCCGGTCTTTCTTCAAATCTGAAAATGATATTTTTTTCTGCAAGCTCCTCTTTTTTAGCAAGAACAGCGTCAAGATCAATCACACCTGCCGCAATGTCTATAATAGGCTTTGCAGGTATGCTTTTTATTGACGTACTCCCAACGTGACAAATATCAACAGCGTTTTCCTGCAAAATGCTTTTAATTGTTCTTATAGTTTGTTGTGCTGATATATCCCATTCGGGCTGATGATCTTCAAGAAGAACAGTTCCTCTTTTTAAACCGATACTCATAAATACTCCTCTATGATACACCAAGCGCTGTACAATCGTTCTAAACTCCATGCTGCATTTGCCGGACTTGTAGACGGCAGCTTAACGGCGTGTTTGTTTATGGTGGTTTGCTGATATTTTACGAACAGATCATAAGCCGTACCGCCGTTTACAAATATTTTTTGTATATTGCAGTTGTCTAAAATAACACTGAGATCGTTTACCTTTACATTTTTGATAGAGCTGTCGCTTGAACCTTTTATTTCACATGATTGTATAACGTCCCACAATGCGATACCGTTTGATAAACATAAAGCTTTTTTATCTTTAACAGTGGTGGGAACATCTGATCTGCAAATCATAGCGAGCAGCCGCCAGAAGCGGTTTTGTGGGTGACCGTAATAAAAGCATTGTTCTCTTGACTTTACTGACGGAAAGCTGCCGAGTATCAGTACCTTCGAATTTTCGTTATAAATGGGGGAAAACTCATGTTCCAATCGCATAATTGTTACTCCAATAATAATATATACACACTTTATTATACACTGATACTTTAAGAAGTGTCAATAATATTTTGCGATAAAACAATAAAATTTTGTATATCTTGCTTGCTGAGCTTGGTTGAGTTTTACACATTTTACATACAGACCGTGAAAAAAGCGATGTTGATTTTGTTTTATCGCTGTCATACTTTGTTGTGCCGCCTTGGAGCGGCGGGGCGACTTTAGCTCAAAACAGTACTTAGGGGCATTTTCTGCCAAAATGCCTCTCTTTCAAAAACAGTCGTTTAGACTGTTTTGAAATTCACCCCTAAAAGGGCTTTCCGCGGCTAAGGGGGTGCGGTTCTCCGGTGGAGAACTCTGCAAAGCAGAAGCACCGACCGAGCCGGCAGGCGAGACTCGCCGCCCCTTAGAACCCTGCAAGCCTTTTGAAAAAGGCTTGAGCGAAAACTTTATTTTTGCACAGCCTCTATATGTAATGTTGAAAACTATAAGCCTTTGATTTCAAAAAAAGGGCACACTGTTAAAAAACAATGTGCCAAAGAATTACTTAAACTCAAATTTCTTTAATTTCCAGAGTATAGTTTCGTTTTTATCTTTTTTTGTGCCGCTTTGAACAAGCTGACCTGTTTTAGTGTCGTACCAATAAAGCCCAGTCCATGCCCAAGCAAACATTGTTAATACAAAGCTGACCTTTACACAAGAATACTCTGTGCCGTCAACTGTGATCGTTTCTGTACCTAAGTTTTTAGCGGCAAATTCGCCCAGTGACATAGCGCCTCTGTTTTCTCCTGTGCCGATAGAATAGAACAGTATCTCGTCAAGATTTGAATTAATGAATGCGGGCATATTCATATCCATCATCTGATACCACAAGCCCTTGCTGATCTTAAAGCTCTTGTTTTTCTTTTTGCCCTTGAACGTACCGTTCATATTGATGTTGTCGTTTACTTTGCAGGCGGTGATGTCGGTATTATCACAAGTACGAACATAATGCCAGTTTACCGCTGAAAGATTTTCTTCAACAGTAAATTCCTCTGAGGAGAACTTCTCGCCGTTTTTGAATGTTGTCTGAGTGATGATCTTTTCTTTTTCAAAACGCTCAAAGTTCAGAATACGGCTTTCTGTGCCTTCGGTATTGACGTACTCTGCCGATACAAGAGCTTCGGGGAACTTGTATTCGGGAATATCGTATGACTGTATGATCGTTTGCGAATACACTATTTCACCTTTGAGGAATACGCTGTCTATCATTGAAATGTTGGCGATATTTTCGGCAGGGTTTTCATCAAGCAAAATAAGATCAGCTTCAAGACCTTCTTTTACAAGTCCCTTTCTGTGGGCAATTCCGAGATGCTCCGCACTGTTTTTAGTTGCAAGCGTTATTGCCTGCATGGGCGTTAAGCCTGCCTCAACATAGTAAGCAAGCTCTTTGTGCTCAACTTCGCCGTTCATGACCTCAAACATATTATCAGTACCCATGGCTATGAGTATTCCGGCGTCATAAAGAACTTTAAGATTATGCATACTGTGAGTCATTCTTGTAGGTTCTTTTTCGTAGGTCATTGCATTTACGGTGGGAACAAAATGCGCTCCCGACTTTTTCCAAAGCTCTATTATAGGATCGTCGGGTTCAATATCTCTGTCAAGAATACCGTGTTCAATACCGTATATGCCGGCTTCGAGAAGCTCTTTTACATCATCATACTTGAATACATGGGCAGTAGCTTTCAGACCGTTTTCTTTGCCCTCGCTGATTATCTGCTGCATAAGCTTTTTGTCTATTCTGGTTATGTCAAGCTTGTTATCAAAATACCAGAAATCTCCGCCCTGATATGTAAATTTAAGAAAGTCTACACCTGCATTTTTAAGCTCTTTAATTCCTGCCGAAACATCTTTGGGAGTTGTTACCTCAATTGACATTTCCGATCTTGCCCATTCGCTGTTTGAGCCTAATGTAATTGCCGGGTGTCCGTTGGGATCGGTAAAATTAGGACCTACTACCAACAATTCCGGACCGAGAATTTCACCCGATTTGATTTTATCTCTGAGCTTGTAAATAAAATGCTTGGGTGCGTCTAAGTCTTTGATAGTTGTTATGCCGTATTTCAAAACGTTTTCCTGAAATATCTCAGGCATTTTTTCGTTTAAGAATGCGTCGCTTTCTTCTTCGTTATGGCAGTTAAAACCGCCCTGTATATGTATATGGCTGTCGATGAGTCCGGGCATGAGGGTTTTGCCCTTGCCGTGAATGACCTTTACATTTTTCTTTTCTATCGGAGTATCAGAGATTTTTTTGATAATACCTTTTTTGATATATACATACTGTCCGTTTTTTTCTGTTCCGTCACCTACGATAATATGAACGTCGGATATAATATACTCGCCGTCTTTTGCTCTTTTCGGCTGTTTGAGATACTTTATCAGTATAAACAGTACAACAAGAGTACCTATTATCATCTGAATAAAGCCAATTAACGGAATACCTAATACTTTTGGCATAATACCTCACTCCTTAATCGTTATTGAAAACTTTGCCAAAGAAATCGGAGAACTGATTTTTCGGCGGAATAGCCATGCCTTTTTCCGGATCTCCCAGAATTATTATTGTATCTCCGGGTTGAATGTTATACAGATCTCTTGCCTCTTTCGGCAAAACGATCTGTCCCTTTGTGCCTACTGTTACTGTCCATGCATATTTACCTTCGGGTGATTTCATTAGTATCAGCGTCCTTTCAATAAAATTATACAAAACATACATTACACACTTATGATAACAGTTTATTAGTTGATTGTCAATAGGGAGCAGAAAAAAATCAAAATAAAAAGAACCGCTTTTTACCTTTTGTTTTGAGGTAAAAAGCGGTTAGGAACTGCGAAGAAATAAATTTCAATTTATGCGAATGATAATTTGTTCTGCACAAGGCAAATTACACAAGCAGAAATGAAAAGTTATTTATGAACTGTTCCTTAGAATATATTGTTATGAAATCAGTTGTAAATTAAGTGATTAATCAAGAACCATAACCCAGTAATACAGTCTTGAGTTTTGCGGATTTTTAACGCTTCCTACGCAAAGTGTATGATATTCAGGAGACATAAGCTTTGAATAGAAGCTTTCTTCATCATTTGCGGATTTTTGTATCTTCTTATAGATATCGTTTGCAGAAGAATAATCTGTTGCACCATATTCATATTCAGTTGTGCTTGAATTTTCTTTTAGATTACACTCCTCTAAAACCGTAATAAAGCTTCTTCCGTCAGGGCGATTATGATTAGTGCCGCCTGACTCTGCATATTCCTTTGCACGAATATTTCCTGCTTCAAGATGTGAATCGGAAATCTCAAAGGGTTCAAGGTTTGCAGCTACTCTGTCGGCATTGATCTTTTCATAGAATTTAATTCTTTGAATCCTGTTCGGAGAATAATTCTCAAGTGTTGTATTATCAAGACATATGTATTTTTGAATGATGAGTGAATCTGAAGCTCCAACCTGACCGTCATTGTCCATGTCGCCTGAATAGGACTGTGTATCTGTTGGAATTACCAAACCAACATTGATTTTCTGAGCAAGAGCAGCATCTCTTAATGTAATCTGATTATCTCCGTTAATGTCGCCTTTAATTGTTGCAGCGTCGGCACTTATCATTGCACAAGACACCATTGAAGCGATAGAAGCGAAAACAAGCAGTGCACTGATAAACTTTTTCATAGCCATTATCCTCTCTAAAAAAATCGTAAAAATAAAAACCCCGCATTTTTCTATCCTATTTTCATAGATATATGATACAACAATTACAGTGCAATTGTCAACAGAGAATATGAATTATTTTACTCATGTATATAAATTTTGTAATTTATTACAATTATAATTTAATATAAGTGTGTAATGTTTCCATGTTATTTTCACAATGACGAAAAAAGATACAATATCTGCCCGATAGGATAGGCAATAGGCTGAAAAGAAAAAATCATTTATTCAGATATTCAATAAATTCCGGTGTTTTCGACCAGTATTTTATACCCCAGTTTTCAAAATTCCATTCGTCCATATAGTTGTTGCACTCGTAATCTATGTAATATAAAAGCCCGCTGCAAACAGCAAAATTTGTAGGGAAATAGTCAATATTCAGATTTACGGCTTTTGCGAGGGCTGCCATTTCACGCACTTGTACAAAATACGGTTCAATGGAAATATCGTTTTTTACCATATCGAAAATAGTGTCGCCGTCAATGTATTCTTTTACGAGCCTTTCGCTTGTAAGGTCTATTTCGATCATTTTCGGTATTCTGATTTTTGCGTCAAGCAGTCTGTTGTAATCGTTTTTTTCGGCTTCTATCTTGTTTCCGAATGTGTAGTAATCGCATGGTTCGTGGTGTATCTGTTTAAGTACGACCTGAATACCGTTTTTCTCTGCAAGATATGAATATCCGCCCTTGCCTTTACCCAGCAGTTTTATTATGCGGTAATCATTTGAATTAACCGTTAAAATGTCTTTCATTTGTAAAAAACTCCTTTAATGTTATGTACCCATATTATACCACAAATAAAAAACAAAAAACATATTTGACAATAAAAATACAAAGTATTATTATGAAATAAAAAAGGGGAGTATATGACATGGAAAAAAGAATAGCTTTGATAAAAACGGAATATAAAGATATAGAATTGATCCTGCAAATGCAAAGAGAAGCTTTTGCAGGATTGTACAAAAAGTATAATGATACACAAACAAGTCCGGCAGCGGAAAATTACGAGGATATTCTGCGCCGCTTCAAACAGCCCGAAACAACGTATTATTTTATTGTGGCAGACGGAGAAAAAGTAGGTGTGATACGGATAGTTGACTTTAAAGACGGTGCTGCACGCAAAAGAATATCCCCGATATTTATTATGGAAAAATATCGGGGCAGGGGATACGCTCAACTGGCAATAGCCGAAGCCGAACGCATACACGGGAAAACAAATTGGAAGCTTGATACTATTTTACAGGAAAAAGCAAACTGCTGTTTATATGAAAAGTTAGGGTTTCATAAAACGGGAAGAACAGAAAAAGTCAATGATAAAATGACGCTTGTATTTTATGAAAAAGATTGACCTTTGTGAGTTTTACAAAAAACTGCCGCAAAAGCAAGATATGCGGCAGCAGTTTTTTTATGTATAAGAATGATTATACGTTAAATCTGAAAAGAACAATATCTCCGTCTTTCATGACGTACTCTTTGCCCTCGCTTCTGACAAGTCCTTTTTCCTTTGCGGCAGTCATTGAGCCGCAAGCGATAAGATCGTCAAAGCTTATGACCTCGGCTCTGATAAAGCCTCTTTCAAAGTCGCTGTGTATCTTGCCAGCTGCCTGCGGTGCTTTTGTACCCTTTTTGATAGTCCATGCACGAACCTCAGGCTTTCCTGCGGTAAGATAAGAGATAAGTCCGAGCAGAGAATAACACTCTCTTATAAGGCGGTCAAGACCTGATTCTTCAAGTCCCATATCAGACAGGAACATTTCCTTTTCTTCTTTGTCCATTTCTGCAATATCTGCTTCTATTTGTGCGCAAATTGGCAGAACACCTGCTTTTTCTGTTTCTGCAATGCCTTTAACGGCTTTATATCCCTCGTTGTTCTCAATGCCGTTTGCAAAATCGTCCTCACTCATATTTGCGGCATATATGATAGGCTTGTTTGTGAGAAGTGCAACGTCTGAAAGCAGAGCCTTTTCATCATCAGTACACTCCGCGGCTCTTGCAGGCAAGCCGTTTTCAAGAACGTCTTTAACACGCTTGAAGAAATCAACATCAGCCTGATATTTTTTGTCTGCCTTGACCATTTTCATTGCCTTGTCAATGCGTCTTTCGATCATTTCAATATCTGATAAGATCAGCTCAAGATTTATAGTTTCAATGTCACGCTTTGGATCAATGCTGCCTTCAACATGAATAATATCGTCGTTTTCAAAACAGCGCACAACATGAACAATAGCGTCACATTCTCTTATATTCGATAAAAACTTGTTGCCGAGTCCTTCACCCTTTGACGCACCCTTTACAAGTCCTGCTATGTCAACAAATTCTATTGAAGCGGGAGTGAATTTTTCGGGTTCGTACATTTCTGCAAGCTTATCAAGACGCTTGTCGGGTACTGATACAACGCCGACATTCGGCTCTATTGTACAAAACGGATAATTCGCACTCTGCGCACCTGCGTTTGTAATGGCGTTGAATAATGTGCTTTTGCCAACATTAGGCAAACCTACTATTCCTAATTTCATTTTATGTCATTTCTCCTCTTTGAAACAAAATATACTAATATTATATCATAATTGGTTTAATTTCTCAAGGGCATTTCTAAAAACCTGCCGTCGTTCAGATGTGCCCTCAATAGTGTTCTGTCTGTTAAAAAAGGTTTCTGAGCGAAAACTTTGCGCACAAAGAAAGCCTGACGGCTCAGCACAAGTCTGCGTGTATTTTGTCGGGACTGCCTTTGTGCGGCGCTGCCTTAATTATTTTCCGCTATGATCTCAGCAATAAGCTCTCTTTCGTCCATGTGATACTTAACGCCTTTGATTTCCTGATAGTCCTCATGTCCCTTTCCGGCAAGTACGATAATATCGCCCTTTTGTGCATTGTTTATGCAATATCTGATAGCGTCTTTTCTATTGGGTACAACAACGTATTTCCCGTCTGTTTTGGAAATGCCTGTTTTAATATCCTCGATAATATCCATAACATCTTCAAAGCGTGAGTTATCTTCGGTAATAACTGAAAGGTCGCTGAGATTGCCCGAAATTTCGCCCATTTCGTAACGTCTTATCTTCGGACGATCACCGCCTGCACCGAACATTGTTATAAGCCTGTTAGGGTTGTATTGTCTGAGTGTTGTGAGTACGTTCTCCATGCTTAATGCGTTGTGGGCGTAGTCGATAAGCAGGGTAAAATCATCACTGACCGGAACAGGCTCAACTCTGCCTTTGACCTTGACGTTTTCAAGACCGGCGAGTACAGCTGAAACGTCAGCGCCGCAATGACGGCATACAGAAATAGCTGCCAATGCATTGTATATGTTGAATTTTCCCGGTACACCTACATTTACACGGTAATTATCGTATCCGCCGACTGTAAAGCTTACGCCAAGAAATCCCGGACGGCGAGTAAGCTCTCCCTGCGAAGCAGTTACGTCACATTCTCCGGTAAAGCCAAAGGTCTCGATCGGACATAAAGCGTCTGCGGCAACAGCTTCATATACTTCGCTGTCTTTGTTAATAATACCAAGCTTGCATTGTTTGAAAAGCAGCTTTTTGCAGTCGAGGTACTCCTCAAGAGTTGCATGTTCGCTGTCGCCTATGTGGTCATGTGAAAAGTTTGTAAATACTCCGTAATCAAAATAAATTGCGTCTGTTCTGTGCCACTTTAAGCCTAAAGACGATGCTTCAATAACAAAAGCCTTGCAGCCCTCGTTTACCATTCTGCGAAGTGATTGCTGAATTTCAAATGATTCAGGTGTGGTGTTGTTTGTCTTGTATATTTTATCGCCTATAACAATACCTAAAGTTCCTATTGTACCTGTCTTTATTCCGGAATGTTCAAGAATCGAATGTATCATACTTGCTGTTGTTGTTTTTCCCTTTGTACCCGTAAGCGCTATGGAGATCATTTCTTCTGCGGGATACCCGAAAAAGCTTGCAGACATATAAGCCAAAGCCTTTCTTGTATCATCGACCTTTATTACGGTGACGTTTGCAAGTTCAAGCTCATCACTTAAAACAATAGCGAATGCACCTTTTTCAACTGCCGACTGTGCGAATTTGTGTGCGTCTACGTTGTATCCCTTTAAACAAACAAATACGTCGCCCGGCTCAACCTTTCGAGAATCGTACGCCAGGTTGTTTATCTCGATATCTTTGCTGCCGCTAAGAACGGTATAATCTAATTTTTCTAAGAGCTTTGAAAGTTTCATAGCAAAATCTCCTCACCAAAAGCATAAAATAAAATATAAAATAATATGAAAAAATAAAAAATAATTGTTGAAAATAAAGCAAAAGTGCTATATAATATGTATAAGAAAAAATGCAGAAATATGATTTTACAAAAACATATATTAATAAAATACTACATTAATTTTACCTTGTCAATCAGTTAATATAAGTTTTTATGCGTTTGTTTGCTGTGAACGGAGCTAAGTGGGCGTAATGATGAAGTATGATCCGTATGAAGTTTATGAACCGGGTGTACATAAACAGGGAGAAAAAATGCAAAATAACACGGGGCATTTACATTCTTCTAATACGGCAGCAGATCTTCATATCAAGGAGAAAACCTCCAGATGTTTTTTTCATAAGGTATTATCAGGCTTTTTGGGAGTGACAAACTGCGCTCTGTTCTTGTTGTCGGTCGATCAAAAATGCCATCATAAAGCATTGTTTCTCATAATAATACTGCTGTTCTGCGCAGCAGGCATAATACATAGCTATATATGATATCAGGTATAAAAACTCGATCTATTTATATGCTGTAAAAGCTTCGGTATTGTCAGTAAGAAAGACAGAAGAATATGATTCGGTTGAGAGCAAAGGTGCGAGTAAGAGTATTTATTATATAACAAAGGTCAGCTATAATGTTTACGATCTCTATGTTGAAAAAGAACTGAAGCTCAATCATTCTGTTAGTGAAGGCAATGAGCTGCTTTGCAGAGCCGATCCTTTTGATCCTGAAGATATTATAGAACAAAAAAGCATACTGCATAAGTTTTATTTGCACATCAGCGGTTTGATGGCGCTAAACGCATTATTTATTATAATGTGCTTGCGACGGTTTAACACAAAATATCTTATAAAAATTGTTTAAAATTACAACAAAGTAAATATGATTAAAATATGATAACCGTATGATAAAAAAAGAAAAACAATGTGAATGAAAATAATAAAAATACTGTAATAATCCACAAAATCATGTGGAAAACTAAAAAAATTTGTTTTTCCATAAAATTCTTGATCTAAAAAAAGATAAATGTATGCAAAAGATTATTTGCTATTGTGTAAATTGCACAAAGGCTGTTTGTTCATATTGCAAAATAAAAATAGCACCAGTTTGTGCAAAATGATATTTTAAGCAAAAACGGTATACAAAATGCACATAATTTTAAACGTGATATATTCATAGCAATAAAAATATATAAAGATATTGAAAAAAAGCTGTGCATATGTTATCATTTATATAGTGACATTGTTGCGTTTTATGGGCATATTTGTAAGAGTCGTTATACGTTATGCCACAACTAAAGGCGACAGCACTGGGTGCATACCCGGATAAATATTTATAATTTTCAGAAAGAAGGAAAAAGTAAATGAACAAGACAAAAAGATTTTGTGCCATTGCACTCGCAGCAATGACAGCAGCAACAGCTCTTGCAGCTTGTGGCGCAGAGCCCGCACCATCCACACCCGCAACAACAGCTTCCGATAACGGCGGAACAACAGTTGTAAGCAACGCAGACGCAGTTGAAGATCCTCTCTACGGAGAAGGACAGAACGGCGCAATCACACTTAAGGTTTGGGGTCCTGATGCGGCTCAGGCTATCCTCAAGGAGCAGTGCGATGCTTTCGTACAGGAAATGAAGCCCTATGCTCCCAGCGGCATTACAATCGAAGTAGTTCCTCAGGGTGAAGACGTTGCAGCTACACAGGCTAAGACAGATATCACAGCAGCAGCTGACGTATTCGGCTTTGCTTGCGATAACATCGACGGTCTTGTAAAGGCAGGCGCACTTCTCGAGGTTACAGGCGCTGAGAAGGACTTCGTTGTTGAGAACAATAGCGAATCTTCAGTAGCAGCTGCAACAGTTGACGGCAAACTCATGGCATATCCCGAAACAGGCGACAACAGCTACATCCTTGTTTATGACAAGACAGTTGTAAGCGCAGAGCAGGCTAAGACACTTGAGGGTACACTCGAAGCTTGTAAGGCTGCTAACAAGAAGTTCATTATGGACGCAGGCAACGGTTACTATTCATGTATGTTTATGTTCACAGGCGGTTTGAAGATCAACGGTCTCAGCCCTGAGGGCGTACAGCAGTTTACAGATTATGATGAAGATACAGTTGCAAAGACAGTAGTTGCATTCCAGACACTTTTGGCACAGTATAAAGATACATTTATGTCAGGTGAAGCTTCAAAGGTTGTTGACGGCTTTAAGTCCGGCACAGTAGGCGCAGGCGTTGACGGTTCTTGGAACTTTGCATCTGCAAAGGATACACTCGGCGATAACGCAGGCTTTACAATTCTTCCTACAATCAATGTTGACGGCGAAGATCGTCCGATCATCAATATGTTTGGTTATAAGCTCCTTGGCGTAAACTCTCAGTCTAAGTTCCCGAATACTTCTATTGAGCTTGCTAAGTACCTCACAAGCGAAACATGTCAGCAGCAGAGAGCTGAAAAGCTTAACTGGGGTCCCTCCAACAAGAAAGTTGCTGAGAGTGACGTCGTTAAGAACGACGAGGCTCTTTCCGCTATCCTTGCTCAGTCTGCAAACTCTGTTCCTCAGAGTGGTCTTGCAGGTACATTCTGGACACCTGTTGGAACATTCGGAAGCAAGATCATTGATTTCGATAACATGATGG
The DNA here is from genome assembly GCA_017402845.1 of Clostridia bacterium. GTDB lineage: Bacteria > Bacillota > Clostridia > Oscillospirales > Acutalibacteraceae > RUG592. The sequence continues at coordinate 33,953 of JAFPLH010000045.1, read as the reverse complement.
ACATAGATGCAGCAAAAGATCTTGTTAAGAAGACAATTGCTAACGTTAAGGACGAGTAATTTTTAATTAACTCTGAATTTATACCAACAAAATATGGCTTCGGGCAATTCGGGATTGCTTGGATTGCCCGGGCTTTTTTGCAAATAATTAGGGGAGTGAGCTAATGACATTTACTGAATACAAAGCACTGCCTCCTGCACAAAAGGTTGTTTACAAGCTCAAAGAATTCTTTTCACTTCTTCCGGGCAGATTAAAGGCTATTTTTTCTGCTATCGGTGAATTCTTTAAAAATCTTGGAAAAACAATTGCAAAAGGCTGCAAAGATTTCTTCTTCAGACTGGCAAACGGAGACGGCGCAACAAAGATTTCATACATAGTAATGGGTTTCGGAAACTTTACAAGAGGTCAAACGGGTAAAGGACTGGCATTTTTGGCAGCCGAGATCCTCTATATTATTTACATGGCAAATTTCGGTCTTGCGTATCTCAATAAATTCGATACGCTGGGTACAGTAGAAACTCATCAGGAGATCGGTGCAAACGGCAGACCGATCAGTATTCCCGGTGATAACTCAATGCTTATTCTTCTCTACGGTACTTTGACCATACTTATAACAATAGTTGTTTTCTTCGTATACGTAGCAAATACAAAAGCTGCTTATGAGTGTGAATTGAGAAACAAAGCAGGCAAGAGAAACCCGACATTCAAAGAAGAGCTTTCTGAATTCTTTGACGGTAAGTATCATGTAACAATGCTTTCGCTTCCGGTTCTCCTTATCTCAATATTTACTATTTTGCCTTTGATCTTCATGATCCTTATTGCATTCACCAACTACGACAAAGATCACGTTGCTCCCGGACATTTGTTTACTTGGGTTGGTATGCAGACTTTCAGAGATGTATTTAAGATCTCTGAAGGTGCAAATAAAGGATATACGTTTGTAGAGCTTGCAAAGTGGACAATTATCTGGGCAATATTTGCAACATTTACAAACTACATCGGCGGAATGATTCTTGCACTTATGATAAATAAGAAGAGTATCAAGTTCAAGACTCTCTGGAGAACATTGTTTGTTATTACAATAGCTGTTCCTCAGTTCGTAACACTTCTTCTTATGAATCAGATCCTTCAGGATGACGGTGTTGTTAATATAATCTTGGGTTATCTGGGTATTCCGGCTATATCCTTCTTTAACGGCAGTAAGCTTACCGCACGAATTACGGTTATCGTAATAAACATGTGGATAGGTGTTCCGTATACTATTCTTCAGACAACCGGTATTCTTATGAATATCCCTGAAGACCTTTACGAAAGTGCGAGAATCGACGGTGCAACCCCTGTTGTACAGTTCTTTGAGATCACACTTCCGTATATGCTCTTTGTAACAACTCCATATTTGATTCAATCCTTCGTTGGAAACATCAACAACTTTAACGTAATTTACCTTCTCACAAAGGGTGCGCCGAACAAAGACGCAAACCTTTATCAGGCAGGTCAGACCGATATTTTGGTAACGTGGCTGTTTAAACTAACGCTTGATAACAACGACTATAACACTGCTGCGGCTGTTGGTATTCTCGTATTTATCGTCTGCGCAACATTGTCACTCATTACCTTCAACCTGTCTAAGTCTTCAAGAAACGAGGAGGAATTCTCATGATAAAAAGTTACAGATTAAGCAGATTGATCTCTGATATTGTTATCTATGTTATACTTGCTGTTTTAGGTATAATTTGGGTAAGTCCGCTTGTTTGGCTTCTTCTTCACTCGTTCAGAGCTGAGGGCGGTGTTACAGTTCCTTATGTATTTCCGAAGCAGTATACGCTTGCCAACTATAAGGCATTGTTTACAGATACCTCAGTGTTTGACTATCCTCGTTGGTTCTTGAACACATTTGTTGTTGCAGTATTCTCCTGCATTATTTCAACACTTTCAGTATTGATGGTATCTTATGCATTTTCTCGTCTTAGATTTAAGTCCCGTAAAATGTTTATCAACATCGGCATGATCCTCGGTATGTTCCCCGGATTTATGACCATGATGGCTTTGTACTATTTGCTCAAAGCTATGAACCTTACACAGACTCTCCCTGCACTTGTAATTTGTTACAGCTCCGGTGCAGGCTTGGGATTTGCAATTTCAAAGGGCTTCTTTGATACTATTCCCCGTGCGCTTGACGAAGCAGCTACAATTGACGGCGCTACAAGAAATCAGATTTTCTGGAAGATCATTCTTCCTATGTCTAAGCCGATCATAGTATATACTGTACTTACATCATTTATCGGACCGTGGTGCGACTTTATCTTGGTAAGAATCATCATGGGTGATAAGCGTGACAACTATACCGTAGCTATGGGCTTGCAGAAAATGACTAACCAGGAGTATAAGCAGGAGCACTTCAAAAAGTTCCTTTCCGGTTCGGTTATTGTTGCTATTCCGATTACAGTATTGTTCCTCAAGATGCAGAACTACTATGTTGAGGGCGTTACAGCCGGCGGTGTTAAGGGTTAATTTACCCTGTATCATAATGTCATTTTAGCTTTGTCTAATATTGCATAACAAATAGCGGTATCCGTTTTATAGCGGATACCGTTTTTTGTATGATTATAAATTGATAATAAAAGTGTTTTCGTTAGTTCTTGATTATTTGCTGATTAGTCTATATAGATGATAAGAAATGTTATGAAATAATATAGTCACGAAGCTTTGCGTATAGCTGTTCGTCAATAATACCTTCTGCAATTATACCGTCGGCAGTATACTCCTCAGACAACAAAGTGCCGTTTTGTCTTATTTCTGCAACAAGTCCGGCTTTGTCAAAGGGAACAGATGCTTTCACTCTCTTAACTCTTACGGGCAAAGAATCTTCGATAGCACTCAGAAGCTTGTCTATGCCTGTGCCTTTTTTTGCGCTGATGTGAACTGCATTCGATATCTGCGGAGTAAATGTGTTATCGTTTATAAGATCGCTTTTGTTGAAAACTGTAACAATGGGTGTATTTTCACAGCCAAGACTTTGAAGAAGGTCTTTTGTAACTTCAAGATGAAGTAATGCTTCGTCGCTTGACGCGTCGCATACATTCAGAATAATATCGGCTGTTGCAGCTTCTTCAAGCGTTGAGCGAAATGCTTTGACTAAATGATGCGGCAAACGGCGAACAAGACCAACAGTGTCGATAAGCATAACAGTCACACCGTTGGGCAGCTTTAGCGCTCTTGAAGTTGGATCAAGAGTTGCAAAAAGCATATCCTTTTCAAGAACACCGGCGTCGGTGAGATAGTTCATTAAGGTTGATTTGCCCGCATTGGTATAACCTACGATAGCAGCCGTAATAATACCGTCTTTTTTTCTGCGCTTGCGAAGCTGATCTCTGTGACGTTCAATTTCGTTGAGCTGTTCACTGAGAGCGTCAATTTTGCGGCGAATATGGCGCTTGTCTGTTTCAAGTTTAGTTTCGCCCGGTCCTCGTGTACCTATACCGCCGCCGAGTCGTGACATTTTCACACCCATACCGGTCAGCCGAGGAAGCATATATCTGAGCTGTGCTATTTCTACCTGTAATTTACCCTCTTTTGAATTTGCTCTCAATGCAAAAATATCAAGTATAAGCATTGTTCTGTCAATAACTCTTACCTGAGTGACATCTTCAATGTTTTTTAGCTGATTAGGAGATAACTCACTGTCTGCAATAATCAAGTCAATTTCCTGAGTATTGCATATTTCTGTGAGTTCTTCAAGTCTGCCCGTACCGATAAAGGTTGCGGATACCGGCTTTTCAAGCCTTTGAATAAAAGAGCCTGCAGCTTCTGCACCTGCACTTTCTGCAAGTGCGTATAATTCGTCCATAGAGCTTTCAGCGTCAAAATCACCTGTATCTACGCTAATAAGAAATGCACGCTGAGGTTTTGTTTCGTTTTCAAAGTATGTCATATTTATTTTTCCTTTCTACTTAATGTATAATGCACCTTTATAAAAATCATCTGAGCAGTTCTGTATTGTGGGAGTAAACAGCCCGTACAAGTCTGTTGAGCGTATATCGGCAGATAAAAGTCTTTGACCGTCTGAGCTCAACGCTTTAATATCTTTTGACGGCGACATTACAACAGGCAGCGCTGCTGTTTGTTTCATCAGCTTTAAGATCTCCGTACCCCTTTTGTTAAATGCAAGCACCCTTATATACTGTGGATCGGTAAAGTATAGGTACTTTGTTATACCTAAATACAAACTCATAATTATGCGTGATATACGGGCGTAAGTATATCTTTTGCATTTGACCTGTTCAATTATACCGTCAATTGATATATTGTCTTTTATCGCTTTGTACAGCCTGTTTTCAAGTCCTTCTGTAACATCAGGTGCTGATCTAATCTGATCTGATGTACAAAAGCGAAGTGTACTTAGAATACTGCGTTCGTTTTCTTTTAGCTGTGCGGGGCAGCGCTTTTGTTCTTTCAGAAGTTCAATAATATCAGATGTACTTTCGGGTACATATTGTTTGTATGAGGCGTCGTTTGAGTATAACATTTTGCGTATCATTGAGGCTGAGGCGATATTACCTGACAAATAATTGCTGTCGTGTAATGCGCCTATTCTTTTTATGGTTACTGGTACAATGGTACTATTAATTTTTTGTAACGCTTTGATGTACTCTGCGGCAAGAGTATTATTAGCACCCTTTAATACATCAGCTAAAGAGTCGCTGTGTGAATCTCTCAAAGCCTGCTCAACAGCACGAGGGTGACTGTATCCCTTTGTTTTGTATGATATAATACGCTGAGTAAAATCGGAGCTGTCGGAGAGTAAAGCCAGCTCTTTTAATGTAGTGATATTACCGCACTCTGAGCCGAAGCATAATTCGTTTATACAGCCGCATGAATCGAGAATATAAACTGCACCGTATGAAAAACGCTCGGCGCTCGCACAGGAGTATATTACAGGTAATTCAAGAACAAGGTCTATTCCCGAACAAACAGCCATTTTAGCCCGTGAATATTTGTCGGCTGCAGCACAGTCGCCACGCTGTACAAAGCTTCCGCTCATAATGGAAATTATATGAGAGCTGCCGTTTATGCGTAATTGTTCTGCTAAATACTTATGCCCGTTATGAAATGGATTGTATTCGCTTATAATTGCTGAAATTTTCATTATCGACCTCTAAAAATATAAAAAAAATATTGAAATTTTCGCTTTATTGTACTATTATATAATATGTAATGCATTGTTTCAAGAAAAAATGTTAAAGGAGTTAATAAAGTGAAAATTTTAGTTATTAATGCAGGCAGCTCGTCACTTAAATATCAGCTTATAGATATGGATAACGAGCAGGTTCTGGCAAAAGGAAATTGCGAGAGAATTGGTATTGACGGTATTTTCGGTTATAAAACAGCCGACGGCAAGAAGATCGAAAAGAATGTTGATATGCCCGACCACAGAGCAGCTTTTATGCAGGTTAAAGACGCTCTTACAGATAAGGAAAACGGCGTTGTGGCTTCGCTTTCCGAAGTATCGGCTATCGGTCACAGAATAGTGCAGGGCGGCGCTATATTCAGCGAATCCTGTATTGTAAACGAAGATGTTATCAAGGGTATTGAAAGTCTTATTCCTCTTGCACCTCTCCACAATAAAGGTCACGTACAGGCAATAAGAGCTTGTATCGAGGTGTTCGGAGAAGAAGTTCCTGAGGTTGTTGTATTCGATACAGCTTTTCATTCTACTATGCCCGAAAAAGCTTTTATTTATCCTATTCCTTACGAATACTACGAGAAGTATCAGATCCGTCGTTACGGCTTCCACGGTACATCTCACAGATATGTAAGCGCAAAGTGCGCAGAGCTTATGGGCAAGGATATTAAAGACCTTAAAATCATTACCTGCCATATCGGAAACGGTTCTTCAATTACTGCAATTGACGGCGGCAAGGTTATTGATACAAGTATGGGACTTACTCCGCTGGACGGCTTTATGATGGGTACAAGAACAGGTACTCTTGATCCGTCTGTTGTTACCTTCATAGCAGAGAAAGAACACATGACTCCGCATGAAATGGACACACTTCTTAATAAAAAGTCAGGTCTGCTCGGCGTTTCAGGCGTATCTTCTGACGACAGAGATGTTACAAAGGCAGCTCAGGAGGGCAATAAGAGAGCACAGCTTGCACACGAGATTCTTCAGTATGAGATCGCAAAGTTTGTAGGCGGTTATTATGTTGCTTTGGGCGGCTGCAACGCTATGGTATTTACAGCAGGTCTGGGTGAGAATCAGTATCATCACAGAGAGGTTATTTGCGATTATCTCAAATGTCTGGGCGTAAAGCTTGACGCTGAGAAGAACAAAGAGATGATACTTGGCAAGTGCGGTAAGATATCCGCTGAGGATTCTGCTGTTGAAGTATATGTAATACCGACAAATGAGGAGCTTGTTATCGCAAGAGATACAAAGGCGCTTGTTGAGGCTCAATAAACAATAATATTAATGTATTTTGAGGGCAGATGTGAGTCTGCCCTTATTTGGTCAATACTTGTGAGTAGATTAAGGAATTGTATTAATCAATTGATTGAATAATTGCCTAAACAAATAAAAAAAGAAGCATTACTTTTGTTCAATATTTTTGTTGACATTTTTTGTGAGTTATTATATAATTGATATGTTATTCTGAGATGAATAACTCCTTGCTCCGTGTGAGTACGGAGCCAAAGTCCAAAAGGAGGTGCAAAATATGGAAAAATTACAGTATTCTTATGAGTCTGTACTTGTAGTTTCCGCAAAACTCGGTGAAGAAGGTATTGCAAAGGTTGTAGATTACTTCAAAGGCGTAATCGAAAGACACGCAACTTTCGAGAGTGTTGACGAGTGGGGCAAGAGAGCTCTTGCTTATCCTATCAACAAGGAAACAGAGGGCTTCTATGTTCTCTATAACTTCACAAGTGACGCTGAGTTCCCGGCAGAGCTTGACAGAAGATACAAGATCACAGACGGCGTTCTTCGTTCTTTGATCATAAAGAAAGAGGCTTAATGGAGGGGTTTTTGTATGAATTTGGTTACACTTATGGGTAGGATCACTGCTGCTCCCGAACTTAAAACAACTTCTTCGGGAATTAATTATTGTCGTTTTACATTGGCTGTTGACCGCAAGTTTCAAAAGCAGGGCGGCGAAAGACAGACTGATTTTATTAACTGCGTTGCATGGCGTCAATCAGCAGAGTTTATTTGCAGATATTTCGTTAAAGGTCAGCTCATGGCTGTAACAGGCAGTATTCAGACAGGCTCTTATACCGATAATACAGGCGCTAAGAGATATACCACTGATGTTGTTGTTGATAATGCATATTTCACAGGCGACAAGAGAGAAAACAATAATGCAGGCGCCCGTAATACTCCCCCAGATGATTACTACGAGAACAATGCTCCCGCAGCAAACGTAGGTAATGACAGCTTTTCACAGACTAACGAGGAATTTGTTCCTCAGGGAAATTCAAGAGGTACAGACAAGAGCTTCTTAACTCCGTCTGTTCCTGATGATCTGCCGTTTTGATCTATACGGCACATATTATAATTTGGAGTTTTAGAATTATAATATATATATTATTATAAAAAGGAGCGAGAACAATGGCTGACAGACCGGAAAGAGATAACCGCAGAAACCGTAAAAGCCGTAAGAAGGTTTGCAATTTCTGCGTTGATAAAGTAGAAACTATCGACTATAAAGACATTTCCAAGCTTCGCCGCTATCTTTCTGAGAGAGCTAAAATACTCCCCAGAAGAGTAACAGGCACTTGCGCACGTCATCAGAGAGGTCTTACTGTTGCTATTAAGAGAGCAAGACATTTGGCTCTTCTCCCTTATACAAGCGATTGATTTCTTACAGAGAATACAATTTTTCGGAGGGTGCTTCTGCACTCTCCTTTTTTTTGAATTGTGCTTGACAAGTTTATTAAGTAAATGTATAATTGTTATAGTATATGTAGCACAAATATACATATAAAAAAAATCGAAAAATATTTTTTTTTTTGAAATTTATTATTATTTACAAACGTTATTAAATCAGTATAATATAATTATGAATGACATTCAAAAACACAAATAAGAAAAAACAGGAGGTTGTACTTATGAAAAAAGCTGTCATAACAGTGATAGTTATCGTTTTGGTTCTGGCAATCGGAGGTGCAGGATATTTCTTTTTACTGCCGCAGTTAAACGGTACTGCCGATATAGGCAATATCGCATATGTAGCGTCGGTAGATAATCTTATGCACGGTTTTTATTTTACGTCAAACAGATACAGCGGTGTTGTTGAAACACAGGAGGTCATAGCAGTTGAGGCTGATTATGACAAGAAAGTAAAAACAACGTTCGTAAAAGAGGGCGATCCCGTTAAAAACGGAGATAAGCTTTTTGAATACGATATAGACGAAATGCAGATTCAGCTCGATCAGTATCAGCTTGATATTGAGCAGTATACAAGCGAAATAAAAGCCTATAACGATCAGATAGCATCATTGGAGAGAGAAAAAAAGACAGCAACAGCTAACCGTCAGCTTACTATCAATAATGAGATCGATTCAATAAGATTAAACATTAAAAAGACGGAGTATTCAAAAGATACAACCACCAGAAATATAGAAAAAACAAAGAGATCATTGGCAAACAATGTTGTTGTTTCAACTGTAAACGGTGTTATTCAAAGCGTAAACGATCCGCAGGCAAAGGGTTATGTTACAATCACATCAAACGGTGATTACAGAATAAAGGCTATAATCAGCGAACAGAATATCGGTGAGTTTGGTGTTGGTCAAAGAATTATTATCCGTTCAAGACTTGACGATACTATAACGTGGGGCGGCGAGGTATCTATTATTGATACAGCAAAGCCTATTATAGATAACGGTACAAGTATTGTCACAAAATATCCTGTATATATTGAACTTGATACAGCAGAGAATTTAATGGTTGGTCAGCACGTTACTATCGAAGCTGATTTAGGCATTGACGAAACACCAAAAGAGGGCGTTTGGGTTGATGACTATTACATTTGTGACGCAGACAGCAGTCCTTATGTCTGGGCAGAAGGCGGCGACGGCAAGCTTGCAAAGCGCACTGTTGTGCTTGGCGAATATGACAAGGATTCAATGAAATATGAGATCACATCAGGTCTTACTCTTGAGGATAAGATCGCTATGCCCGAAGAAAGATTGTTTGAGGGTATGAAGGTCACTTATAATCAGGACGATCCGGCACTTAATATAGATATGGGCAGCAACGAAATGACGATTCCCATAGAAGATATGGGAGAGATCTCAGATCTGACAGAAGTAGGAGAAACAGAAGCTTCACAAGTGTCTGAGGCTGGTTAAGGAGGTAGTTTTATGATTTTGTCGTTAAACGGAATTTATAAGAACTATCTCACGGGCAGCCTTGAGGTTCCTGTATTAAAGGATATCAACCTTTCTGTTGAGGAGGGCGAGTATCTTGCAATTATGGGCCCGTCAGGTTCGGGTAAATCTACGCTTATGAATATAATAGGCTGTCTTGATAAGCCAACGTCGGGACAATACTTGTTTGACGGCGTTGATATAGCTCGTCAGAACGACGCTTCACTTTCAAATATCCGCAACAGAGGCATAGGTTTTGTATTTCAGAACTTTAATCTTCTGCCCCGTCAGACAGCGCTTGAAAATGTAGAGCTTCCCTTATTATATGCAAACATTCGCAAAAAGAAAAGACGTGAAATAGCTGCCGAGGCTCTGGCAAAGGTTGGACTTTCAGACAGAATGAACTTTTTGCCTACGCAGCTTTCGGGAGGTCAGAAGCAGAGAGTTGCAATTGCCCGTGCTATTGCAAATAAACCTAAAATACTTTTGGCTGATGAGCCTACGGGTGCGCTTGATTCAAAATCGGGCGATCAGGTAATGGAGTTGTTTTCGCAGCTTAACAGCGAGGGTATGACAATTGTAATGATAACCCACGAAAAGGCTATTGCCGATTGTGCGAACAAAACTATTGTAATATATGACGGTGAACTGAGAACAATAGAAGAATTTGAAAAGATTCTTCATACAAGAAGAAGCAGTAGAGGAGATGAACACAATGGGTAAATTCAAAGTCAAATATGTTATCATTACGCTTCTTATTGTTGGTGCATTGGGTGGCGTAGGTTATAGCTATTACGCAAAGAAGCAGGCTGAGAAGGTTGTAAATGTTGTAAGTATTCAGGAGCTTAATAGCACTTACTTTATGGACGAAGAGGTAACGTATAACGGAACACCTAAAAAGGGAAGTATTCTTAACATAAAAGTTGATACAGATTTTGAAATAGAAGATGTTAAGGTTGCAAAGGGTGATACTGTTAAAAAGGGCGATGTTCTTTTTACGTATAATACACATTCGCTGGAGTTGTCGATCGAGGAATATGAGAATAATCTTCATATTGCCGATAACAATATAACGGTTGCGCAAAATGAGCTTAGTGTTTTGCGCAGACTTCAGCCCTTGGAGAATGCCCCCGAAGAATATGACGAACCCGATGACGAAGAAACAGAAGATCAGCCGATTTCAAATCCGGGTTTTGATTACAGCAAGAAGATAAATAAGGATACAAAACCGATTTCAGGAAGCGGAACTGCCGAAGATCCCTTTACATACATAGCAGGTATAGACACTGTTGTTACGAAAGACTATCTTACTGATTTTGCAGATAAAAAGGATAGCTATACTTTGCTTTATGTTTGCTCGAATGACGGTAATGTATTATTTGGCAGACTTATAGAAAGCAATAAAATAGAAAAAGATAAGGTAACAGATTGGCTTTGTACCGATGGTGTAACTCTTGATCCAATGGGCGGAATATCTTTCGATCAGAATAATACAAGCTTTGCAAAGGTGATCGTTTATCCGCAGCCCATAAATGTATTGAATATTAACCAGCCAATGCTTCCTGACGATATGGATATCGGTATGCCGGAGGATTATTTTGAACAAGCTGACGATAATACAAATGATATTTCTGAAAATACACACTATGAAATAAGTGATGATGATAACTATAAATTTCCGCTTGAAACTCTCAAACAGATGATAAAAGAAAAAGAAGATAGCATAGAAAATCTCAAGCTTCGCAAAAAACAAACGGAGATAGACTGCCGCAAAGCTAAGAAAAGGCTTGAAACAGGCAGCGAGTTATCAACTATGGACGGTACAGTTACCTTTGTTGCGAAGGATATCAGACATTTGTCTGAATCGGGCGCTTTTATCACGATAGTAAGTTCAACGGGTATGAGTATCACTTGTTCTATCGGTGAATTTTCGCTTGATAAGATCTCTTTGAATATGCCTGTTGCAATTCAGAACTATGAAAACGGTATGACATACAGCGGACGTATTACTGAAATAAGCGATAAGCCTATGGTCTTTGATGATAGCAGTAGTGAGAATACTACACAATCTTCATACGAGTTTATTGTAACCTCGAATGATGAATTTTCACTATCAGATGAAAGCAGTGTAAGCGTAAAACTTATGAATAAAGACAGCGACAACCAAACAACTGTTGAAAAATATAATATAGAGCTTGCTTTTGTGCGTGAAGAAAACGGCAGATATATTGCAATGGTTGAAGGCAAAGATGGCTTGCTTGAAAAACGTGTTCTTACAGTAGGTGCAACACATATGGGTATTTCGCTGGATGTAATAGGCGGTCTGGAATCAAATGATTATCTTGCAATACCATATGGTCGTGCAGTTGAGGGCATGCCAACAAAAAGAGTCAGTTTGCAGGAAATGTACGGTACAGGTATGCTCGGACTGTTCTGATGTAGGGTAGAGGTGATAAGAATGATTGAAAATATTAGACTTTCTTTTAAGGGTATTATTACCCATAAAATGCGTTCTGCCCTAACTATGCTGGGTATTATTATAGGTATCGCTTCAATTATAGTTATTGTATCTATTATTGAGGGTACAAGCGATATGCTTAAAAAAGAAATGGTAAACTCCGGTGAGTCTACTGCTATGATAGAATTATATGCAAAAGAAGATTCATGGAGTGCGTATGATTCTACATACAATGGTACGATTCCCGGTATCAATAAAATTGATCCAAAATGCGTTGAAGAAGTTTCAAATGTAAAAGGTATAAAACGTGCAGCGTCGGTATACAAAAAAGAATATAGTATATCCTTCTCATACAACGACAAATACGATCAGGGAAGTGTTTACGGTGTAGGTGAAGATTACTTTGCACTTACAGATTTTGTGCTGTCATCAGGCAGACTGTTTATCGAGCGTGATTTTACGAATAGGAATAATGTTGCGGTAATATCTTCATCTGTTGCGTCGTCGTTCTTTTCAAATGAAAATGCAGTTGGAAAAACAATAACCATTGGAAATGAAATGTTTGTTGTTGTTGGTGTTGTATCAAAAATCAAAGATTACAGCAACATCAATACACTTTCAGATTATTACCAAAAAGTAGGTTACAGCATGAGCTCGGTATATATACCAAAAACTTCATGGGATCTCGTTGCAGGCTATGATGATATAGAAGCGCTTGCAATTCAGCTTGTTTCTCCTGATGATATTTTGAGCGCATCTACAATGGCTTCAAATATTCTTAATCAAACAATAAATAACGAAAACTATGAATATAAGGCAGGATACTTAATGGAAGCCTCTAAGGAGCTTGAAAAAATCACAAACACAATATCAATGCTTCTTATCGGTATTGCAAGTATCTCTCTGCTTGTCGGCGGTATAGGTGTAATGAATATTATGCTTGTATCTGTTACAGAAAGAACAAGAGAGATAGGCTTGAAAAAGGCTTTGGGAGCAAAGAGAAGAATGATACTTGCTCAGTTCCTCACAGAAGCGGTGGTGCTTACAAGTTTGGGTGGTTTTATCGGTGTAATATTGGGTATAGGCATTTCAAAAGTTGTTGCTATGGCTATGATGATGACAGCGTCTGTGAATCTGACGGCAATTCTAATTTCTGTTGGCTTCTCAATGTTTGTAGGTATTGTATTTGGTATTGTTCCGTCAATCAAGGCTGCAAAGCTTGATCCTATCGAAGCACTCAGATACGAATAATTGAATAAAAAATACAATTAGCTGTCGCAGTTTAATGCGGCAGCTTTTTATTATAATAAAGGAGATACAAGACGCAGCGACGCACCTATTATTTTTGTTAATGGTTTTCCGCCGTTTATATCTTTTTCCTCTGCCAAAGCAGATACTTTTAGTGTGCGCTGAAAATCAGCTTCGATATCTGCAATACATTTCGAGTTGTACATATATACCCCACATTCGTAATTGTGGTATAAGCTTCTGTAATCAAGATTGATACTGCCAACGATAGCTTTCACATCATCACAAATAAACATTTTTGCGTGAATTACTCCCTTGGTATAACGGTATATCTTAATTCCGCACTTCATCAACTCCTTGTAATATGTTTCAGAGATAGTCTGCATTAACTTGTTATCGGGAATACCGGACATTATTATGATGATCTCAACACCGCTTTTTGCTGTTCGTTTTAAAGCGTTTAGCAACCCCTCTCCGGGTACTAAAAAAGGCGTCATAATGTGTATATATTTTTTTGCGTTATTAAGCATTTCTGAGTATGCGTTCACGCTTGCTTTTATTCCGTCAAACGGATCACACCCGAACGGAGAAACAGTACCATTGTATGCATATATCTGATGATCTGTATAATATCTTGCGTACTCGGTATTGTTGGGTGCGTCATAGTTCCACATATCAAGGAACATTTTTATAAAGCTGTCTACACATTTTCCCTTGACTGCTACGGCTGTATCTTTCCAGTGACCTTCGGTGTAGTTATGGTCAATATAAACATCAGCAAGATTAATACCGCCGGTAAAAGCTATTTTGCCGTCAACAATGAATATTTTTCTGTGATCTCTGAAATTGTATTTTACAGAAAATAATGGGTGATAGCGTGAAAACACTTTGCATTTTATACCAAGGGCAGCAAGTCTTTGAGGGTAATCGTGCGGAAGTAAGGCAAGCTCGCAATTTCCGTCATACAGAAGTCGGACTTCAACACCGTTCTGTGCTTTTTCTGCAAGCAGCGATAAAATGCTGCCCCACATTTTACCTTCTTCAACAATAAAATATTCAAGAAAAATATAATGCTTTGCAGAGTCTATTTCTTTTAGTATTGCCTGCCACAATTGAGCGCCGCAAGGAAAGTATTCCACATAGCAGCCGGGATATTGTGGAAAACTTTTCGTTTTGTTTTTGAGCTGACATCTTTTTTCGAGTGACTTTACTTTATACAGGGAATACAGACAGAACCCTGCACCTGCAAAGGGTATGAGTATAATAGCGATACTCCATGTAAGCTTTGAGCAGGAGTCTATATCGGTCGAAACGATAAGCAGCAGCACAGCAAAAGATAAGATAACAGACAAATATGCTGCAAGCTTAAATGTTTGTGAAAGCCATACAGAAATAAAAACGGTGGTAACAGCTTCAAGTATATAGAGAAAAAATATGAATACAGTTATATTTAGCATTTTTCTGAAAGCATTTTTTTCGGGTAGAAGTTTAAGTATTTTTGTATCAGCGTTACTCATAGTAACCTCCAAAACAAGACTAATTACAATATGAATAATAATACCATAGTTATATTTATGCCAAGGTTTTAGAAAAATATGCTTAGTACCAAAAGAAAAAATCCATACTCACAAAATGGTAAGTATGGATTTTATATTTTTGATATACTGTGCGAGGTTTGAACTTATATTCTCGACATGATTATTTCAACCATTTCACCGACATCTTTCATTGTGGAAACTTCGCCCATTTTAAACTTAATGCCGAATTCGTCCTCAACTGCGGCAATAAGGTTAATGTGTTCAAGGCTGTCCCAATCGTCGATATCGTCTGCTGTTGTGAGATCGTCAACTTCGATCGAATCATCATCAAAAACATCTCTGAAAACTTCGTTAAGTCTTTCGTAAATTTCTTCTTCTGTCATTTGAAACTCCTCCGTAAATGTTATTGTTCACTGTTAGGGTGTACTGTAATAACGTGGTTTTTATTTTCATAGTCTGCAACAGTCATTTGCCAGACTGTATTGCCGTTTTCGTCTTCGCTGATCTTGTCAAAGCCGAAGGTTTTGTAAAGCTCTCTTACCATATTGTTTTTAGCGGTGGGGTAGTAGTAACCTTTTATTGTTTCAATGCCCTGTTCTCTGCACTTTTGCACAAGGGTGTCGAGCATAGCAAACTCCATATCTCGCTTTAATACACGGCAGCTCATAAGCCACAAGTCCATATTAAGCACAGTGCCGTCTTTTTTGCCGATAACTACCGACACAACACCGTTATCACCGAACTTGTCTGTAAGCTTGCCGTAGAGGCGAATGTAATCGCTGCTTGCAAAAACAGCTTCCATTTCTGCGGGAGTATAACGCTTAGTTGTAACGTTGAACTGATTGCTTTTATTTGAAAGCTGCGTGATACGCTGTATATACATCGGGATAAAATCGTCGATAACCGCATTCATTTCAAGGCTTAAAAGGTAGTCGGAATAGTTCTCAAACGACGCTAAATTCGACGCTCTTTGTACATTAGCCTTATACATCTCGTTTCGTTTGAGATCGTCCTCGCTGAATGTGGTAACCTCAAAAAATCCGCTTCTGTCAAGAGTCTGAATATAGTTTTCAACTCCGTCCATAACAGGAGCTTTTACGCCTGCAAGCTGTGCTTTAACTATTTCTCTTTCTGCGGGGTTGTCGTCTACAAATACTATCGACTCAGGCAAAATACTAAGCTCGTTTGCAGTTTCTGCAATATTTCTGTCTTTATTCTCCCAGTTTGCCTTTATGATGATGAAATCTTCGGGCTTGAGTACACCTTCGGGATGTTTAAGTCCTGCAAGAGCATTTTCCTCATCATTTTTTGAGCATACAGTAAGCAGTATTCCAAGATCCTTGTGAGCCTTGATATAATTCTGGAATTCGTAATAGCTTTGAGCAACTCCAGTTTCTTGTCCGATTTGAATGTGTTCTACACCGTCGTCACCAACAACACCGCCCCAAAGCGTATTGTCGAGATCAAGAGCAAGAGCCTTCTTATTTTTGCCGAATACCGATTTGATGATGTTTGCAGTATTAAAGGCAAATTCAGGAATAGCCTCAAAGCAGAGAGCGTATTTGTACATATTCCAGAAAAGCGGATTAGACCACTCTTTTAATCCGTAGCTTGCAGAGATATAGTTTATATCGTTTATATAGAAGCTGCCGTTATTTGCGCTGTACTCATAAAACCTTGTGTTAAGTCTGTTGATAAAGTTTTCACGTCCTCTGTAATCAGAACAATCTTTGTTGCCCATAAGTCTGAAAAGGGGCATTTCAAAGTTGTTTTGTATTATCGGACAACTAAAACGACTGCTCAGCGCCTGCCACATTTGCTTGTAACGATCAAATTCTTTATCAAGCATAGCATTAACAGCTTCGGGTGAATCGGTCATTTGCGGAAACTCTGTAATGTTTCTGTTAGTGGTGTGTATGAACACAATGTCAGGAGCAAAGCCTGCAAGTTCTTCGCTTGGGAACATAGCGTCCTGCCAGTACTGAGCATATTCAGATTGGTAAAACTCAGGTTCAATGCCGGCGTCTAACAAAAACAATTCCATAATGGATACAATATCGTTTGTGGTAGAGCCGCCCAGCACGGCAATTTTCTTTTTCAGTCTTTTTGTGCCGTCTGATAAAAGTGTACGCTTTATAGACTTGCGCTTTTTCATGATAAACGCTGAGTCAAAAGGATATTCAAGTTCTTTCATAAATTCACCTGCTTACATACTGTAACGATCACCATTCTTCATAATACTGGTCATCGCCGTAATTATCGTATTCGCCGTTATTGTCATTATAATCGTAATTATCGTTATAATCATTGTTTTCGTCGTTGTCGTTATTCTGGTTCTCGTTTTCTTCAGCTTTGCTTGAAGGTTCTTCCTCGTGAGAAGATGATACCTCATCGGGTTCTTCTTCTTTGGGTTCTTCTGAAACAACAGCAGGAGCAGAGTTTCTTGTTCTGAGTACTTCGAGGTTATCGGCATTTGTACCGACAGCAGAATAAGAGCACATTGTAAACAACAGATCAGTAACGTTATTATCACGAATAAAGTCAACAAGATTAAGCTCGAAATAACGCATATCTACAACGTAAATATTTTCAAAAGAGCTTGTGTAGAACGGTATTTCGGCGTTGCCGTAGCTATCCTTAACAACACAAAGTCTGCGTCCGTTTTTAACATCTGTGCTGATTTTGGTAACATATCCGTCACCGCCCATATATGTCATATAAAGGCTTGACGTATCTTCGATATACTGTAACAGCTGACCTTCATAACTAAAGCTGTAAGCCTGTGAATAGTATTCCGTTTTAATGTTGTTTGAAGGCTCGTAATATATGAAGTCCTCCGGATCGTTGAGCAGGTCTGCGTTGTTGTCGGTAAAGGTGTACATTGTGCCAACGTAACCCTCGATCGACTTCTTCTTATATTTTGATATATCTGCAAAAGGTACTCCGGCTTCTTTTGCGAATGTCTGAGCTGCATAATATGCGCCGAGCGACATCCAGTGGTGGTCAGTTCTTGTATAGATATTCTCGTTTACGTGTTTTGCAAGTACCGGACAAATATTAATGCCTGTTACGTTTGATAATTTATTGTTGATATCTACAATATCATCTTCCTGACTTGCGTTGTAATCGGAGAAATTCTTAGGAGTATAGAATTCACTTGCAGTCGGAGCTATCATTGAGTATACACGCACACCGGAAAGATCCTTTGCAAAGTTGTTAAGAGCGTTTATATATGAAGATCCCGAACCGCCGCCGTACATTGACATAGCACGGTAGTGACCGTCCTGATATACAACGATAGAACCGTTTGTAAATACACCGTCGGCAATTTCTTGTCCCTTGGGTTTGATCTCCTCGGTGTCTGATTCAGTGTCGGTATCTGTATTGACGCTCGATGCAGCAGGAGAAGTCTGAGATACAACAGCAGCAGATTCTTTCTTGTCGTCGGCAGAAGCGGCGTTATCTTTTTTGTCATTGTTGTTGACAACGTACATCTGTCCTGATACCTGAACATTGTTATATTCAATGCCTAAAAACTTTGTAAGACGGCTTGCAGCCTGTTTGAGAGTATCTCTGTAAGGTACAGTATCGTCAAAATAATTCTTTATTCCGTCGGTATATTCGCCGCTCCAGTAGCTTTCCCATGAAAATTCGGGGAATTTTGCAAGCTCTCTTTTTTCTATGTTTGAAATAGTAGAGCGAGGCATTACAAGCATACAAATAACCAACGACAAATATACGGGAACAATTACTGATATGCTTATAAATCTGAACCAGAATTTAGTATCTGTTTTTTGTCTGCGCTGAGCAGAGGCGGAGCTGTCGTCAGATTTGCTGCGCTTTGTTTTGGCAGCGTCTGTTGTATTATCACGTTTTGCCATGGTATATTACTCCTTTAAACTTAGAATCTGAAATACAAGAACGGATTACTTGTAGCGTCAACAAGCAGCAGACTGCAAATTATAAGCAAGCCTAAACAATATACAAGCTTGCACATCTGCGCCACAGCGACGGTTGCTTTTGTTTTTTCGGTAAGCTTGCCGATAAGAGTGCTTATAGGGAAACAAGCTGCAATTGCAACAGCTAATAAAAAGCAGTTGTTTACCATAGATGTAACAGCAATAGTGTCTGAAAGTGCGTTGTGATTTGCGCCTACTAAGTTTTTGAAGAAATCGCCCAACTGGTGGAAGTCCTCAAAATAGAAAATACCAAATCCGATTATAATTACTATCTTGCTGTATATGTGAGAAATAACAGCAGGAATTGCTTTCATTCTCTTTTTGCCTAAAAGCTGTTCTATTAGTATGAATACGCCGAAGTATAGACCCCAGATAATGTAGTTCCATGAGGCACCGTGCCAAAGACCGGTACTGAACCATACAAGAAACAGATTGAGGTATACTCGTCTTTTTCCGCCTATCGGTACATACAGCAGATAATCTCTGAAGAAAGAACCGAGCGAAACATGCCACCTCTGCCAGAATTCTGCGATATTGCGGCAGATAAACGGGTGAATAAAGTTTTCGTTAAAGTGGAAGCCGAATATTCTGCCAAGACCGATAGCCATATCGGAGTAACCGCTGAAGTCGAAGTATACATACAATGCATATACAATTACGGTATACCACGTGCCCAGCACAGAAAGACCGGTAATGTCATCAGTAAAGAATGCTTCAACGATAGTCCACAGATTATTTGCAAGAATAACCTTTTTTGCAAGACCTATCATAAATCTGCAAGCGCCCTCGCTGAGATCAGTAATGGTTGTTTTGCGGTTTGTTATTTCTGTTTCGATAACGCTGTATCGTACTATCGGACCTGCAATAAGCTGCGGAAAGAGCGATACAAACAACAGAAAACGAAAATAATTCTTCTGGACCTTGACCTGATCCCAATAGCAGTCAAGAATGTAGGAGATTATCTGGAACGTATAGAAGCTTATGCCGATAGGGAGAGTTATGTTCGGTACGGGAATGTTTACGCCCGGAATAAGATTTAAGTTTTCTGTAATAAAACCTAAGTATTTGAACACCATTAGCATTCCGAGGCTGTAAATGAGAGAAGCGGCAACGGCTAATTTGCCGAGCTTATCGTTTCGGTGCTTGTCTATTGCAAGACCTAAAAGCCAGTTGACAATTGTGCTGAGTATAAGTAAAAATACAACTGCGGGTTCGCCCCATGCATAAAACAACAGTGAAAAAATAATAAGCACAGCGTTGCGGTATTTTATGTTCTTAACTGCAAAATAAGAAATCAAGCACAGCGGCAGGAAAATATACAAAAAAAACAAATCTGCAAAAACCATACGTTTCCCCTTTTCTTTATCGGCAATTCTGAAAACCTTCCGCCAATCAAGCAGACTGCAATAGTATAATGCAGTCTGCTGATTTACGAACATCTGAACGGCGCAAGGCTTTTGTTGTCCTTTATTGTAAAAAATTAGATTCTTTTATATTATAGTACAATGCCCTCAAAAAAGCAACAAAATTGAAGTGTTTTTGTAACGAAAATTTAAGATTGTAATAATATATTATTTATTGCTTTTTTTGTTGAAAAAAATAAAAAAATTGCCTTAATTTATTTTAAAAAAATTAAACGATTATGCGAATTGTTACGAATTTTATGAATAAATGTCAAATTTGCAATAATTAATATTGTATTCATTGCGATTTTATATTATACTATTAACAAGGGAACAAATGAACAGATCACGCCCTGAGAACTGAGAAGCAAACCTGCAGCTTTTTGCCGGATTGTACGATATGGGCACACGCTCCGGATTATGCTTTTGTTGTAAAAGAAAGGCTTTTATTGACATACGGCTTTGTCCGCATGAAAGGAATAACGATATGAGTAATTATTCACACAGAGGCTATGAACACAGAACAGGCGGTTACAGTCGCAGACGTCATAAGTCGTCGGGCTTTAAACACAAGAATACAGGAAAAAATATACTAAAGGCTTTAGGTGTATTATTATGCGCTGCAGCGGCTATGGCATTGATAATAATATTCATAAAGTATCTTAAACCGTTTATTGAGTCGTTCGGCGACAAAACAGAAAACGCTGCTGCCACAATAGATACGGCGTCGTGTGACACAGGCGATATGCCTGACGGAGCTTATGATATTGTTGACAGTAAGGTTTTTGTGTCGCAGGGTTCGGGATATCTTATGTTCAAAGGACTTGCAAATACTGCAATGAATTATTCAGGTGTAATGAACAGTATAGCGACCTCTGTCGAAGAAGAAACGCAGATATACAATATAGTAATACCGACAAATACGGAGTTCGGACTTAAACCCGGTCAAAGAAAAGACTCGAATTCACAAAAGGATAATTTAAACCTTATCGAATACGGACTTATGGACAAGGTTTCGTTTGTTGATATTTACAGCACGCTTGATATGCATAAGAATGAGTATATCTATTATCGTACAGATGAAGCTTTAACGTCGCTCGGCGCTTATTATGCTTACCTGGAATACATGAATTATACGCAGACTGACGATACTCCCTCCAGACGGATATATTCTCTTGACGAGCTTGCAAAGAAAAAGGGAAATATAAGACGATTCGAGGGCGATCTGCTCAAGCGAACTATTGACGCAGCAATTCAGCCGCACGGAAATCAGGAGCTTTTTGATAATGCAGATACTATTGATTTTTATAAGCTGCCCGTGAATTATAATTCGTATGTGGTTGATATGAAAACGGGTGACTACAAAGAAAAAGACCTGTTCACTATCGAGAATGTAAAGGAAGATCCTTTGAGTGTATTCCCTGCAAGAAATACGCCGCTTATGGTGATATATGATCTTGAAACAAGCAGCAAAGAAAAGCTTCTCATTGTTAAGGATTCCTACGCAGAGCCTATGATCGGTTACCTGATACCGGGCTGCGGCGAGGTACACGTTGCTGACGCACAGCTTTATACGGGAAATTTAAGTGAGTATGTTATCAAGCACGGCATAACAAAGGTATTGATCGTAAACAGTATCAATAATGCAAACAATGCCTTGTATTGTCAAAAGCTGAAAGATATTTTTGACAGCAGTATATGATAACCGATTCTGAATTTGAAGGTGTTGCCATAACTGCTCAAAAGCCCAAGTCGGGCTTTTGATATCAGTTAATAGTAGAGAAAAGGGGGGATAGTATGCTTGGAAAAAAAATAGATGTTCAGGTAACGGCAATGGTACCGTATGCGGGATTATACCACGGCTATTATATGTCGGGCATACACAGAAAAAGCATATACATACTAAGCCGTGAAAAGCCGAGAAGTACGGTAAGATGTACGGTGATAGCTGCCGCACAGCTTAAAGGTTCAACTCAGATAAAGCTGATAGCCGCACCAGAAGGACAGGTGTACTATGAACCGCTGATAAGAAAAAGACTAAAGCGTTTAAGAAACGTCAAAATAGCCAAATTAAGCTGCCTTTACGAAAAATCATGCGGAGCAATAGTATTTTATCGTGCGCCCGACGAGGTAAAGGTCTTGCTTGTAAAGAATAAAAACGGCAGATACTGGTCATTCCCGAAGGGGCATGTTGAGCTTGGAGAGAATGAGCGTCAAACGGCTATTCGTGAAATAAAAGAAGAAACTGATCTTGATGTTAAAATACACCCCGGTTTCAGAGAAACAAGCGATTACTGCCCGTTTGGCAAGGTGAGAAAAAGAGTAGTATTCTTTTTAGCAGAAACATTTGACGATACAGTGCATATTCAGGAAAGCGAGATCGACTATTATATCTGGGTAAGCTTTGAACAGGCACGGAAAATGTGCTGCTATGACAACGATCTTAGAGTTATTGATAAAGCTGAAAGGTATTTGGGCGGATTTACCGCAAAATAACAGGTAGATATTATGGAGCAAATAACACCGAAGCAGCGGGCAAAGCTTGCCGTAAATGCACTGAAAAATGATTACCCCGACGCTGTATGCTCGCTTACATATACTGATCCGTTACAATTGCTCATAGCCACAAGGCTTGCGGCACAGTGTACAGACGCTCGTGTCAATATGGTTACGCCGGCGCTGTTTGAACGCTTTAAAACTGCACAGGATTTTGCTCAGGCAGATGTGGCAGAGATTGAAAAGTATATAAAAAGCTGCGGACTATATAAAACAAAGGCTAAGGATATTGTAACCATGGCAAAACAGCTATGCGATAATTTCGGCGGCGAAGTGCCCGACACGATAGAAGAACTTACTACCCTTGCCGGAATAGGCAGAAAAACAGCGAATCTCGTTGTCGGAGATATTTTCGGCAAGAGTGCTGTTGTTGTTGATACGCATTGTATAAGGATAACTTCAAGGCTTGGCTTTCACAGCATTAAAGACGCAAAGAAAATCGAGTTTATATTAAGAGAGGTACTCGACGCTAACGAATCAAACGACTTTTGTCACAGACTTGTACTTCACGGCAGAGCAGTTTGTACAGCAAGAAGTCCGAAGTGTGATGAATGTTCAATGGCTGATTTCTGCGAATATGCAAAAAATGAGAAAACAAAATAGTTATGGGCACCTCTAAAAACCTTCTGCCGGCGATTTTGTTGTGCAAACTGCCGACTAAATCTACGGCACATCTGAACGACATTAGGTCTTTAGAGATGCCCTTATGATCCTGCTTTGTGAAAAGGCAGGATTTTTTAATGAAAAAATATACAAAAACTTTTTCACAACCGCCTTTGTTATCTATAATACAAAAAACGAACTTTTTCTTGAAATCATTGGTTTTTTATGGTAACATATTAAACGTGTTAAATAATCATAATAAGATTATAAGCTATTTAGTTTTGAAGAAAAGGAGAGTTGTGCTTATGTGTGGTATATGCGGTTTTACAGGCAATATAGAAAAACGAAGTGAAATACTTCGCAAAATGGCTGATGTAATAACTCACAGAGGTCCTGACAGCGACGGCTATTATACAAACGAAAAAATATCTATGGGTTTTCGCAGACTAAGTATTATTGACCTTGAAGGCGGCAGCCAGCCTATTTACAGCAAGGATAAAAGCATGGTTCTCACCTTTAACGGCGAGATTTATAACTATAAGTTTTTGAGAAGGGAGCTTATCGAGCTGGGGTATGAGTTTTATACCGAAACAGACAGCGAGGTCATTCTTCACGGATTTGAGGAGTGGGGCGAACAGGTTCTCGATCGCCTCAGAGGTATGTTCGGATTCGCTATCTACAACAGTAAAGATGATTCGCTCTTTATTGCAAGAGATTTCTTTGGTATAAAGCCTTTGCATTATGCTCAGGTTGACGGTCATTTCGTTTACGGCTCAGAGATAAAAAGTATTCTGGAGTTTCCTAAGTATCAGAAGAAATTCAATGCAAAAACTCTTGATAATTATTTGTCTTTTCAGTATGCGCTGCCCCCCGAAACATTTTTTGAGGGTATATATTGTCTGCTGCCCGGTCATTTTTTGTGGTATAAAGACGGCAAAGTTACTACAAAACGTTATTGGGAGGCTACCTTTGAACCGAATGAGGAGCTGACAGAGGAAGAAGCGGTAGATACAATTGAAAGAGTGTTCGAGGAGTCTGTAAACGCACATAAGATAAGCGACGTTGAAGTAGGCTGCTTTCTTTCAAGCGGCGTAGACAGCAGTTATGTTTCAACATATTTTGCAGATCAGAAAACATTTACGGTAGGTTTTGACTTTGGCGAGAAGTACAACGAAATAGACTGGGCTAAGGGCTTGTCGGAAACTATCGGTGTAGATCATAAGTATAAGATCATTTCAAGCGAGGAGTTCTGGGGGAATATCCGCAAGGTGCAGTATCATATGGATCAGCCGCTTGCAGATCCGTCTTGCATAGCTCTTTACTTTGTGTCAAAGCTTGCAAGCGAGTATGTCAAGGTGGTACTCTCAGGTGAAGGCGCAGACGAGCTTTTCGGCGGTTATACAATATATAACGAAATAAACTCGCTTAAAGGCTATCAGAAGCTTCCTCTCGGACTTCGCAGGTTTTTGGCAAATGTAGTAAGACCTTTGCCTAAGTTTAAGGGCAGAAACTTTATTTTGCGTGGCGCTTTAAGCGTTGAAGAACGCTTTATCGGCAATGCGTTTATGTTTAACAAAGCCGAAAAGCAGAAGATACTCAAAGACGGTTCAATAGCTTGCGAGCCGCAGGAGTATACGAAACAGTATTACGACAGAGTTAAGGATTACGACGATATTACAAAAATGCAGTATCTTGATATCAATACATGGATGGTAGGCGATATTCTTTTGAAAGCCGACAGAATGTCAATGGCAAATTCACTGGAGCTTCGTGTTCCGTTCCTCGACAAAGAGGTGTTCAAAACTGCAAGAACTATTCCTTACAGACTCAGAGTAAACAAAGAAAATACTAAGTACGCTATGCGTAAAGCGGCTTTGCGTCATATGCCAAAGGCTTCGGCAGAGAAGAAAAAGCTCGGCTTCCCCGTTCCTACAAGAGTATGGCTCAAAGACGAGAAGTATTATAATATCGTTAAGGATACGTTTAATTCCGATACAGCCAAGAAATTCTTTAACAGTGAAGAATTGATAAAATTCCTTGACGATCATTTCAACGGTAAGGAGGATAACAGCCGTAAGGTATGGACTGTTTATATTTTCCTTGTTTGGTATGATATCTATTTCGGCAGCGATAAGGTAACTGCCCCACAGGGCTTTGAACCCGAAAAAAAATAATTGTTTAAATTCTCTGCTTTGCACTTGTAGTAGTGTCCGGCAGAGAATTTTTGTGAAAAATCCCTCTTTTTTAAAAAATTCTCTGATTTGAATAAATTTTTTATAAATTTGTTGTAAAAATTCAAAAATTCATAATATATTCAGAGAGTATTTGTATTAAAATAATAATTGTATAGGTGTGCGGTTTTGACCTTGACCGCAAAATGATTACAAAAAATGGTTATAAAATTGTAACCAAAGAAAAAAATTAAGGAAAAATCAATATTTTTGCGGTAAAAAGGTTGCATTTTATTTTAAAATTGTGTATTATAAAAACAATAATCGGTTGTTTTGCACATTGTTTATTACAGTTATGAAACATTTGCCGAAATGATTTATACGGTTACACAAAAAAATGTACTGACATTATATCTAAGATAAAGAGAAAGAGGGATTGTACTATGTCAAACAGACTGTTTCAGGGTGTTGTTCACCAAATGAGAGATGCAATAGACAGAACTATCGGTGTTATAGATGAAACATCGGTTGTTATTGCATGCAGTGAGCTGGGCAGAATAGGCGAGGTAAACGACAGCATTACATCGGAAACTCTCGGTTCGTCGGCACCGTTTGTAATAAACGGACATACTTTTAAATCATTCGGCACAAACTCCCGTTCGGAGTATGCCGTTTTCGTACAGGGCAGCGATGATGTAGCTCAGAAATATGCACAGCTTTTGGCAGTATCGCTGAGCAGCATTAAGCAGTATTACGACGAAAAATACGACAGAGGAAATTTTATCAAGAATGTAATTCTCGATAATATTCTGCCGGGAGATATTTATCTTAAAGCAAGAGAGCTTCGTTTCAACTCTGAGGTTACTCGTGTATGTATGCTCATCAAGATCACATCAAAAACAGATGTTTCGGCTTATGATGTAATTCAGAATCTTTTCCCCTACAAGTCAAAGGATTTTGTTATCAACATAAACGAAACAGACATTGCTCTTGTAAAAGAGGTTAAGGCAGGCATAGACTCAAAAGATCTCGAAAAGCTTGCAAGCTCAATTGTAGATACTCTTTCGAGTGAGTTCTATACTCATTGTATAGTAGGTATCGGAACGGCTGTTGTAGGTGTTAAAGAGCTTGCACATTCATTTAAAGAGGCACAGGTCGCTTTAGAGGTAGGAAAGGTATTCGACACAGAGCGTACTATCGCAAGCTATGATAACTTGGGTATTGCAAGACTTGTTTATCAGCTGCCCACGACCTTATGCGAGATGTTCTTAAACGAGGTATTCAAGAGAGGATCTATCGAATCGCTCGATCAGGAAACATTGTTTACTATACAGAAGTTCTTTGAGAATAACCTGAATGTTTCCGAAACATCAAGAAAGCTGTTCGTACATCGTAACACTCTTGTATACAGACTTGAGAAGATCAAAAAGCTTACGGGACTTGATCTGAGAGAGTTTGAAGACGCTATTGTATTCAAAGTAGCTTTAATGGTTAAGAAATATCTTACAGCTAACCCTGTTAAGTATTAATATGTGCTGCCGAGAGAGTCTTTGGGAGTACGACAGATATATAATGCAAGGCTTTTGATCGGCTAAGCATTATAGGGCAATTCTAAAAAAACTTCTGCCGCCCATCTGCACCGCATCTGTTCGACATTGGTTTATTTAGAACTGCCCTGTATTTTTTTGTTGTATTACTTAATTAGATCAAACAGAAAGGCAAATTTATATGATCCAATTTAAAAACGTTTCTAAAACGTACCCAAACGGAACAAAAGCATTGAGCGATATCAATATCAATATTGATAAAGGCGAGTTTGTGTTTATAGTCGGTGCGTCCGGTTCGGGAAAAAGTACCTTTTTAAAGCTTATCATGAAAGAGGAGCAGCCCTCATCGGGTGAAATATTTGTAAATGATGTAAATATCACCTCCATGAAAAGGCGCAAGGTGCCTTATCTTCGTAGAACAATGGGTATAGTGTTTCAAGATTTCCGTTTGATAGATAAAATGACCGTATTCGATAACGTCGCTTTTGCAATGAGAGTTATCGGCGCGCGTCCGAAAGCCGTTAAAAGGAGAGTGCTTTATATTTTAGGACTGGTAGGTCTTAAAGATAAAGCAAACTGTCGTCCGGCGGAGCTTTCTGGCGGCGAACAGCAGAGAGTAAGTCTTGCTCGTGCTCTTGTAAATAACCCGTCTTTGATAATTGCCGATGAGCCTACGGGTAATATCGATCCCGAAATGTCATTTGAGATCATAGAGCTGTTAAATGAAATTAACAAACAAGGCACAACGATAATTGTTGTAACGCATGAGCATGAGCTTGTGCAGAAGTTTAAAAATCGAGTTATTGAAATAAACAACGGTATGATAACAGCCGACAGCGGAGTTACGGCAGAAAAAACTGCTGTACCGATAAAAATAAGTCAAGAGGAGCTTGCAGAGCTGCCGGAGGAGATCAAAGAAGAAATTGCCGATGTATCGGCTGAAGAAATTAACGAAGAAGCATTAAAAGCCATAAATGAAGGGGAGGCTGATGACCTGTGAGAGGAATAGGCTACCTTTTTAAAGAGGGTGTAAAAAGCGTTTGGAATAACCGTATGATGTCTTTGGCATCTATCGGTGTGCTTGTTTCGTGTTTGCTTATAACGGGTGCGGCTGTGCTGCTTTCTATGAATGTAAACAGTGTTGTAGAGTCTGTGGGAAAAGAAAATCAAGTAACTGTATTCCTGAATGACAATGTTAAAGAGCTTGAAGCAGTTATGGAGATAGGCCCTGAAATACGTCGTGTTGATAATGTTTCAGATTGTGTGTTCTATTCAAAGGATGAAGCTATAAGTCAGCTTCAAGACGAATTGGGAAATCTGTTTTCAGAGCTTCAGGGTGAAAATAATCCGCTGCCCCATGCTTTTCATGTAACAATGGTAGATCTTTCACAGTATGACGAAACAGTTAAGGGTATAATGCAGGTCGAGGGTGTTTATAAGGTGAGCGATAGAAGCGAGGTTGCAGGAAAGCTCACAAGCCTTAACGAGCTTGTAACACAGATAGGCTTGTGGATAGTTGTAGTGCTTGGTATAATATCGCTTTTTATTATAAGCAACTCTGTCAGAATGACTATGTATTCACGCCGCTTTGAGATAAGCATAATGAAATCTGTCGGTGCAACTGATATGTTTGTGCGTGTGCCCTTTGTTATCGAGGGTATTGTTCTTGGACTCATTTCCGGAGCAATTGCCTCTGCAATTATTGCTTTTCTCTATGAAGGACTTATAGCTGCCGTTCAGTTTATTATTCCATTCTCAGAAATTTCATATTCTGCGGTAGCACTTAAAATGACATTGTCGTTTATAGTGTTGGGTATGATAATAGGTGCAGCAGGCGCAGCAGTGTCAATAAGCAGATACCTCAAAATGGAGGGAGGCGAGATACTTGGCTGGTAAGTTGATCCTAAAGATAACAGCAGGCTGTCTGGTACTGTCTATGATAGCTGCTGTAAGCGCAGTTATCGGTAATGCAGATACTCTTTCTGATTATGAGAAAAAGCAGAAGGAGCTTGACGAACAGGCAAAACAGTATCAGGCGATAATTGACAGTACGGCAAGTGATATTGCTCAAAGAGAAGAATATCAGACTGCACTCAGAAATAAGATCACTGTTCTGAATTCGCAGATTCAGGACGGCAGAGAAGAAATAGAGCGATTGTCAGCAGAGATCGCAGGCTTGCAGACAAGTATCAACGAGTCCTCAGAAAAGATATCTGTCAGAATAGACGGATTAAAGCAGCGTGTAAGGGCTGTATATCTTTCGGGACAGACAACCTCGCTTGAAATAATTCTCGGCGCAAAAAGCTTTGATGATTTTCTTGATAATTTAGAGCTTGTGGCTTATATGTCTAATTCAGACCGCAAGCTTATAGATAGGCTTCAAAGCGATATAGATATAATAAATAAGAAAAAAAACAGCCTTGACGAAAAAAGAACTCAGCTTGACGAGGAGCAGAAAAAACTCAGCGCACGTCAGACCGAGCTTCAACACTTGATAGATGAAAACCAGCAGCTTCTTGAAGGACTGTATTCTGATAACGCAGGCGCACAGGATCATCTTGATGAAACAAATGCGGAGCGTCAAAAGATCGAAGATCTTATCAAAGCGTATTATGCAGACCAAGAGGCCCAGAAACGCAACGCAAGACTTGCAAGCGAAGAACAGTCAAAGCTCAATGAGAGTAAGCGAAAGGCTGAATCGAGTTCGTCGGTCAGCTCACGAAATAACTCGTCA
The DNA here is from genome assembly GCA_017402845.1 of Clostridia bacterium. Classification (GTDB taxonomy): domain Bacteria; phylum Bacillota; class Clostridia; order Oscillospirales; family Acutalibacteraceae; genus RUG592. Next base: position 4,367 of record JAFPLH010000045.1, on the reverse strand, counting down.
CGGCGTACTGATGTGTATTATATTTCGTCAAATACATCACGGTATGATGATACTGTTTCAACGTATGAATATGATGATTGCGACAATGATTATGATGATACCGTAACATCAAGGTATGATGAAAACTCATCTTCTGAATGGGAAGAAACTTCATCTGTTTATTCGTCGGAGAACGAAACTTCTTCTGCAACGTCGAGCTACTATACCACCGATACAAGCTCTGCTTATGAATGGCCTGTGCCCGGACACTATGTTCTGACGTCGGTTTGGAATGAGGACAGAACTACTTATAACCACGGTGCAATTGATATTGCAGATGAAAATATTATGAATGCGCCTGTTGTTGCTGCTCAGTCGGGTGTTGTGGCGCTGTCAAATGATGACTGTGTGCATAATTACGGTAAAGACGGCAGTTGTGGCTGCGGCGGCGGTTACGGTAATTATTTGATGATAGACCACGGCGAGGGCAAGGCGACACTCTATGCGCACCTGACCTCACTTACAGTGTCAACGGGAGATTATGTTCAAAAAGGACAGGTAATAGGTTATGTAGGTACTACCGGTTGGTCAACAGGTCCTCACCTGCATTTTGAAACACGTTTGTATGGTGAAAAGTATAATCCAATGACGGAATACCCAAATATATGATATTACGGCTTAATAGCTGAATATAAATTGTACATAAAAGAAAAGATGAGGAGTGAATTGATTTAATGATGAAAAAAAAGACAACGTTTGGTTTTGCGCTGACGTGTGTACTTATTGCGGCGGCATTAGCGTTCACGGGAGGATTCCTTATTGCGAGAAATAAGGTAAATGCCGTAACAAAACCAACTCAGACAAGCGGCAGCGGTTATGAGATCGTTGACGAGGTAGAAAAGGTTATTAAGGATAATTATTTAGGTTCTGTAAATCAAGACGATCTTATTAAAGGAATGTGCAAAGGCTATGTAGAGGGCCTCGGTGACGCAGCAGTTAAATATGTTACTGCTCAGGAGTATGCGACATACAACAAAAGCGTTGCAGGCGAAACTATTCTTTACAAGAATTTCGGTAAAGGTATAGGCTATATACAGTTTATAAGCTTTACACAGTCTACAAAGCAGTCTTTCTCTAATGCGCTCAACGATTTCAGCAAGTCTACCGTATCAAAGGTAAATATGCTGGTGCTCGATTTAAGAAACTGTTCAACAGGTGAAATTGATGTTGCAGCATCATTGCTTGATATGATGCTTCCGGAGGGCGAAATAATTTCAGGTGTTGACAAAAACGGCAACAGGACAGTTCTCTATACTTCCGATCAGAGCGAGATCGACTATGATATAGCTGTTCTTGTAAACGGAAAGACCTCAGGCGTTGCAGAGATTTTTGCTTCAACACTCAGCGCATACGGCAAGGCAGTTATTGTAGGTACAACTACCGCAGGCGACTGTGCTCAGACGGAGGCTATTCAGCTTACAAACGGCGACTATGTGCTTATTCCGAATTTGTACTATGTTACAAAAGGTCAGCAGACTTATTCTTCAGCAGGTGTTGTTCCTTCAACAGTGGTAGAGCTCAGTATTGCAGATCAGAAGTCATACGACACTGGAACTCTCGATATGTCAAAGGATATGCAGTTCCTTGCTGCTGTAAAGGCTCTCGGTGTTAATGATGTTGTTATGGTATCAGACTCCGATACAGACAAAGCTTCAAGCGACAGCGATACTGAAACTGATACAGAAAAATCTTCTGACAGTGATGATGGTACTTCAAAAACAACTTCAACGAATTCTGATGAAGATTCTTCCGACAGTGAGAAATCGGGCAATATTGACGATTATTGGTATGATGATGAATACTGGAATAATCAAAACAATAACGGCAACAGCGGAAACAACGAGGACGACGAAGACAACGGAAACGATTATTACGACTATGACGAAGATTGGGATTGATACAAAAGCATGGTAAACACTATAATCAACACAAAATAAAGTTTTCGCTCAAGCCTTTTTCAAAAGGCTTGCAGGGGTGTGGGGACAGAGTCCCCACAAATGCCGAAGGCAGCGTAAAGCCCTTTTAGGGGTGAATTTCAAAAACAGTCTAAACGACTGTTTTTGAAAGAGGGGCATTTTGGCAGAAAATGCCCCTTAGTACCGTTCTTGACCAAAGTTTCTCCGCCGTGACACGGCGGCGCATTAAAGCAAGACCTCACAATAACTTTTACGCTTAAAGGAAGTCTGAATAGATACAAAGTTTGTAATAATAAAGCGGCAGTATGTACAAAAAATCTGCCGCTTTGTGTTTTTTTGCTTTATGCTTGACATGGTAAAAGGAAATGTCTATAATAAAGTGTAGCGAATACAAAGGCAGCACCGCACAAAGACCGCATGACGGCTCATAACGAAAGCGGTATTGCACCAAGAATATAAGCCAAATGAAAATGTTGGTGAATATGTTTTATACAAAAGGAGATTAAAGTCATGGCAGAAAAAAGAATCAAAATGACGAAAGAACGTTATGACAGTCAGATCGAAAAGCTTACTTATCTTAAAAACGAAAAGCGTGACGAGATAGCAAGAAAAATAGAGATCGCAAGAGGCTACGGCGACTTGTCAGAGAACGCAGAGTATGACGCAGCCAGAGATGAACAAGCAAAAATGGAAGCGGAGATTGCTGACCTTGAAAAAGAAATAAATCTTGCAGAGATCATTGACGAAAGCGAGATCTTAAAGGTAAGAATATACAGACACGCTCTTGGCAAAGAGGCGGTTTACAGCATTGTGAGCAGCAGCGAGGCTGATCCGCTTAATGGATTGATCTCAGATGAATCTGATGTTGGCAAAGCACTTATCAACAGAGGTAATGAAACTACACTTCATATTACATTGCCAAACGGAAAACAAGATCAAATTGACATTCTTGAGATTCTCAGCGACAGATAATAATCAATTCAACACGGGTTTATGCTGACAGATGCAGGCATAAACCCCCTTTTTTTCACTCAATTAAAAACATTGTATAATATGTGTATGGGTTATTATTTCCCCATAGCGTATGGTATTATAATTAAGGAACCACTGAATAAATCACGTCCTACGGACTGAGCACCCATCTCGCTTGCCTTTTTTAGTCAAATTGCACTCAAATCACTTGAAATACGTCAGTATTCCGGCGTGATTTTCGCACAATTTGCCTGAAAAAATTCTAAGCGATACGGGCACTCGATCTAATCAGTGTTTCCTTAAAACAGTTGGTTATTGACAGTAAATGATAGTATATGAAAATATAAACAGAAAGATGAGGGAATGTGAAATGTATGATTATCATGTGGTTCTGGATTTTGAGATGAATCCTGTTGACAAGACAAACAAAGACGCATTTTTCAAATTAAGGCAGGAGATAATAGAGATCGGCGCAGTTAAGCTTAACAAAGACTTTAAAATTATTGACCGCTTTGATATTTACGTAAAGCCTGAGTACAACCGACAGGTAGATCCCGACATTACAAGACTCACCGGCATACACAGCGCTATGACAAAAGACGCAGATACCTTTGAAAAATCGCTTGAAAAGTTTGTTGAGTGGGTAGGCTTTGAAAGAAAAACAAGAATTTATAGCTGGAGTGAAAACGATCTTTTGCAGCTTAGAAAAGAGTGTACATACAAAAATGTTGAATTTCCCGTATCGTTCAGACGCTGGCTTGATTTTCAAAAGGTTTTTCCGAGAATGATGCAGTTTCCGTATACACAAACGCATATTGCTCTTGCCGAGGCGGTAAAGTATTTCAATATTAATGTAGACAGCAAGAAAATGCACGGTGCTTTGTATGACGCCGAAGTAACAACGGCGCTTTTAATTGATTTTCTGAACGGAAATTACAAAAAGACCGCAAATTATATCAAAGACCTTACGCAGCCCAAAAGCATGGGTAATACGATTGCTGATCTGTGCGGAGGTGCATTCGCAGACTTTTATAACAGTTTACAGTAGTAAAACAAAAAGGGGATATGCGAAAGTGCGTATCCCCTATAATTTTTATTTAATAAAAAACAAAAAGGAGCTTTTAAAAAGCCCCTCTGAGTTTTTGTGTGTTACACTATTACACTGCTCTGGTAACCTTACCGGAACGCAGGCAACGGGTGCATGCATAAATACGCTTAGGAGAACCGTCAACAACAGCCTTAACTCTTTTTACGTTTGGCTTCCAAGTTCTGTTAGAACGTCTGTGAGAGTGAGAAACCTTAATACCAAATGTTACACCCTTACCGCAAATATCACACTTTGCCATTTGTCTGCACCTCCCTAACTATATTGGTTTTATACGACATATATAATCTTAACAGATAACGCAAGAAAATGCAAGCATTTTTTTAAAAAATTTT
>JAFPLH010000044.1 GCA_017402845.1 Clostridia bacterium | reverse complement strand
GTTTACAATTAGAATTCACGGTTGTTGAACGAGTAAAGAAATTGTGAATAATTAAAGTTTTTTGTCAAACTTTTTTTTCAAAAAAGTTTGCGGGGTTCTAAGGGGCAGCGAGTCTCGCCTGCCGGCTCGGTCGGTGCTGTTGCCTTGCGGCAACGTCTGCCACCGGCGATTTTAAAGTGCCGTCTGCCGACTAAATCTACGGAACATCTGAACGACGGCAGGTTTTTAGAGATGCTCATAATAAATTTATTAATAGTTTATTTACTTGTTCAAAAACCCTGAATTAGAATTGCGGAAATATTGACTTTTCTATAAAATATGGTACAATAAACTATGAATATATATAAAATATTAAGGCAATATCGCACAAAGATTGCGCCGAAAAATATGCAAGCATATTCGGTGCAAAGCCGTTAGGCGGTATTTGTGCGGTGTTGCTTTAAATAGAATACATAACAATTATGTTTATGAAGTCGAAAACGGTTGTACCAAAAATGATTTAAAAACAAATAGCTTTTGTAAGGTATTGCATTAAATGAAAGGAAAATGACTATGTCTTTTGATTTTAAAAAGGAATATAAAGAATTCTATATGCCGCCGAAAAAGCCGACAATTGTTACAGTACCGTCAATGAATTATATTGCTGTAAGAGGAAAAGGCAATCCGAATATCGAAGACGGAGAGTATAAACAAGCAATAGGTTTGCTGTACGGTATAGCTTATACAATAAAAATGAGCAAAAAAGGCAGCAGACAAATTGAAGGGTATTTTGATTATGTTGTACCGCCGCTTGAGGGCTTTTGGTGGCAAAATGGTATTGTTGGAGTTGATTATACAAAGAAAGATCAATTTAATTGGATATCGCTTACTCGTTTGCCTGACTTTGTAACAGAAGCTGACTTCGATTGGGCAGTATCAGAGGCAGCACAAAAAAAGAAAACCGATTTCTCAAGGGTTGAATTCTTGACATATGACGAGGGCTTGTGCGTACAGTGTATGCATATAGGCAGCTATGACAACGAACCCGCAACAGTTGAGCTAATGCATAAATATATGAATGAAAGCGGATATGTTCTTGATATTACCGATAAACGCTTTCATCATGAAATATATCTTTCAGACGCAAGAAAGGTTTCTCCCGAAAAGCTTAAAACCGTAATAAGACACCCTATAAAATCGGCTGAATGTTCAGTGAAAACAGGTGAAAATAATGCCGGTTGAAATTGATCCTGATAATACCGAAAGATCGGCAGCATTTAAACTCTGGATAAAAGCTCCGAACCCTATGGTTACAATTGTTAAAACTCTTGATGTAACAAGTATTATCAGAGTAAGCAGAAAAAGGAGTATGAAATTCAATATGCTTATGGGCACCTCTAAAAACCTCACGCCGTCCATCTGCACCGTATCTTCAGCCGTCATATTGCACAAAAAAATCTTGACATACGTCAGTATGAGTCTCGCCTGCCGGCTCGGTCGGTGCTGTTGCCTTGCGGCAGCGTCTGCCACCGGCAGACTGCACCCGGCGATTTTAAAGTGCCGTCTGCCGACTAAATCTACGGCACATTTGAACGACGGCAGGTTTTTAGAGATGCCCTTAATTTTGTTAAGATAGTGCTGAGAAAAAAGCTTTGAGGTTATAAACAATGTATAAAATATATATGATAGAGGACGACGAGGGTATTTTTGAAGCGTCAAAAAAACACGGTGAAAAATATGATCTTGAATTTGTCGGAGTTAATAATTTTCGTAAGATCATCGAAGAATTCAAGCAGATACAGCCGCACCTTGTTATTATGGATATAGGTCTGCCGTCGTTTGACGGGTATTACTGGTGTACAAAAATACGTGAAATATCTACCGTACCGATAATCTTTTTGTCGTCTGCCGCACTGAATATGAATATGGTAATGGCTATGAATATGGGCGGTGATGACTTTGTTGCAAAGCCTTTTGATTATGAGGTGCTGCTTGCAAAAATTCAGGCACTTTTGCGGCGTACATATTCTTTTGGCACGGCAGAACAGAACACAAACGGCGAGTTATATCTTAACAAGGCAAACTGCACGCTTGTTTACCATAATGAAAGCTTAGACCTTACAAAAAATGAGTACCGCATATTATCTGTGCTCATGGACAGTCAAAACGAAATAGTAAGCCGAGAAAAGCTTATGGATACTCTTTGGGAATCAGACTGCTATATTGATGATAATACTTTGACCGTCAATATAAACCGATTGAGAAAAAAGCTCTCTAATATCGGACTTAACGATCTTATAGTTACAAAAAAAGGACTCGGATATCTGCTAAACGGCATACAAGCAGCTAACAGTAAAAAAACGGAGGTGTAACGCCGTGAGCTTTATTTTAACGTATATTCGGGAAAAGCGGCGAATTATTATTATGCTTTTAATATTCGCCGCTGTTTTTGCCGTTACATTTTATCTTTATCGCCTGCCTGTTTCTGCTGTATTATACCCTACTGCAATTTGTTTGCTGATCGGAAGTGTTTTCGCTGTATCTTCGTTTGTGCGCAGTCACAAAAAACATAAGATACTATGTGAACTGAAAGACCGTTCAGACATTGTTATTTGTTCGCAAATAGAATCGTTTTCTTCTTTGTATGATAACGATTACCGCAGTATAATTGAAAGCATTTGTAAAAGTAAGCTTGAAACAGAACAGCAGATGACAAAGGTGTATGACGATATGATAGACTACTACACAACATGGGTACATCAGATAAAAACACCGATTGCCTCAATGCGGCTGCGCCTGAAACAAGAAGATACCTCGTTTTCACGCAAGTTAAGCTCAGATCTGCTGCACATTGAGCAGTATGTTGAAATGGTGCTCACATATCTGAGAATGGAATCTGATACTACTGATTATGTTTTTCGTGAAGCAGAGCTTGATAAGATACTTAAAGATAATATACGCAGGCTCAGGGGCGATTTTATTATGAAAAACATAAGCCTGAATTTTAAGTCAACAGGTGTATCGGTAATTACAGACGAAAAATGGCTTTCATTTGTTATCGGTCAGATATTATCAAATTCACTGAAATACACAAAAAAAGGCTCTGTTACAATTACGGTAGAAGAACCGAAAATACTTTGTATTTCTGATACGGGAATAGGTATTGCTCCGCAGGATATACCACGCATTTTTGAAAAAGGCTTTACGGGACTTCACGGCAGAGAATACAGCTCAGCCAGCGGACTCGGACTTTATTTGTGCAAACAAATATGCGATAAACTCGGTACACAGATAACCGTAGAGTCGGAAATTGATAAGGGAACTTCTGTTCGGCTAAAGCTTGATAAAAAGAGATATCAATAAAAATTAACTTTGCCTCGCTGATATTCGGTACACTGTCGGATATCGGAGGCTTTTGTTTTTGAAAAATACTTTTTGCCCATGGGAGCTTTTCAGCCTTACATAATTGTAAGGTAACTGTAAGCCAAAGCTATGGAACACAAACAGCAGCTTGTGTTATCATAATATCACAGGAGGGATACTAATGAGTATTTTAGAGATAAATTCATTAAAGAAGGTATACACAACACGTTTTGGTGCAAACGAGGTAACAGCGCTTAAAAACGTAAGCTTTACCGTTGAAAAGGGAGAATACGTTGCAGTAATGGGAGAATCAGGTTCGGGCAAAACAACACTTCTTAATATCGTTGCCGCACTCGATAAACCAACTTCGGGCAGCGTTGTTTTGAACGGAAATAATATTACAAAACTGCACGATAAACAGCTTGCAGCTTTTCGCAGAGATCACCTCGGTTTTGTGTTTCAGGATTTCAACCTGCTTGATACGTTTACACTTGAAGATAATATTTTTCTTCCGCTTGTGCTTGCAGGAAAAGATCACAAAGAAATGAGTGAAAGAATTGCGCCTATCGCAGATATGCTGGGAATTACCGATCTGCTGAAAAAATACCCTTATGAAGTATCTGGAGGTCAGAAGCAGCGTGCAGCCGTTGCCCGTGCGCTTATAACAAAACCGCAGCTTATACTTGCAGACGAGCCGACAGGCGCTCTCGATTCACGTGCGTCAGATGAGCTTTTACGCCTTTTTTCTCAGGTGAATGAATCAGGTCAGACTATAATTATGGTTACACATTCAACCGCAGCCGCAAGCAGAGCAAACAGAGTGTTGTTTATCAAAGACGGCGAGGTGTACCACCAGATATATAGAGGCAAAGACACAGACGATCAGCTTTATACAAAAATTACGCAGACGCTCACTCTTATGATGACAGGCGGTGACAAGTAATGAGCAAATGTATATACCCAAAGCTTGCTTTCGACGGAATACGCAAGAATAAGCAAATGTATTTTCCGTATATTATGACGTGCTTTGTTATGGTGACAATGTACTATATCATGTCATTTTTACATCTTAGCAATACGCTTGAGGACAGCTTGGGAAGCGGCACGATACGAATGATACTCGGCTTGGGAACATGGGTAATAGCTATATTTTCAAGTATATTTCTTTTTTATACAAATTCGTTTCTGATACGCCGCAGAAAAAAAGAGTTCGGGTTATACAATATTCTCGGAATGGGAAAAAGGAATATCGGTATAATACTTTTCTTTGAAACTTTTATTGTATACGTATTCTCGCTTGTAACAGGGCTGATAATAGGTATTACGTTTTCAAAGCTTGCCGAGCTTGCACTCGTTCACGCAATTAAGGGAGAGATAAACTATAAGATCTCGGTTTCTATGCGTTCTGTATATATGTCGGTAATTCTTTTCGGGTGCATATTTATTTTGCTTTTCATAAACTCAATAAGACAAATAAGACTTTCAAGCGCAATATCACTTCTAAAAAGCGAAAACGTCGGTGAAAAGCCGCCAAAAGGAAATATTATTTTAGGTATTACAGGACTTTTGTTTATTGTTATCGGCTACTGCATTTCTGTCAGTATAGAAAATCCTATTGTAGCTTTGGCTTTGTTTTTTGTTGCGGTAATACTTGTTATTTTTGGCACGTATCTTCTTATGATAGCAGGCTCTGTCGTATTTTGCAGACTTTTGCAAAAAAATAAGAACTATTATTATAAGCCTCAGCATTTTGTTTCAGTTTCTTCAATGGTATACCGCATGAAAAGAAACGGCGCAGGACTTGCGTCTATATGTATTCTTGCGACAATGGTACTCGTAATGATCTCGTCAACAACAACTCTGTATACAAATTCAGAAGATGCGCTGCATATACATTATCCGAGTGAGATCAATGTAAAAATGCAGTACAGCAGTCTGAATGAAAGTGATCTTACCGATATAAAAAGCGTAGAAGATGAAATACAAAAGATATGCAGCAATAACGGCTTTGAGCCTTTGAATGTACTTAAATACAGCGCTGCAAATATTACGGGACAGATACAAGGTACTCAGGTTGAAACAGACAGAACCGCAGTCAGCGATATGACAACTCTATCGTTTAATAATGTAGCTATGTTTTATTTCATTTCTACTGATGATTACAACAGACTAAGCAGCTCATGTATTACACTCAAAGACGGCGAAGCATTGATGCTCCCAGGAAAATATGATTATAAGGGAGATAGAATTTCTTTTAAAGACGGCAGAGAATTTACAATTACCGAAAGAGCAGAAAAACCGAAAACGCTTACTAATGGTATGGAGTATCTGATATCGGTTATTTATCTTGTAGTGCCTGATGTAAACAGTGCAGTTGAGGGTATCGGCGAGCTTTACGATATCAGCGGTACTCCGAGAGTATCATTTGAAAGCTATTATTATTTTGATACGGGAAAAAACGCTGACGAGCAAAAAGCATTTTCAGAAGCTCTTAATGTACAGCTTGGAGAATCACACAGCGAGAGAGTACACACATTTGAAGCCTTGCGCATTGAAGATCGTGAGTCTAACCGAGAGGATTTTTACAGCACATTCGGCAGCTTGTTTTATCTTGGAATAGTGTTAAGCGTTGTATTCTTAATTGCAGCAGTATTGATAATATACTACAAGCAAATATCCGAAGGCTTTGAGGACGAAAAACGCTTTGATATTATGCAGAAGGTTGGAATGACTCAGCGTGATATAAAGCGCAGTATCAATTCACAGCTTTTGACGGTATTTTTTATGCCGCTTGTGCTTGCAGGACTTCATCTTGCATTTGCAATGCCTATCGTAAGCAAGGTGCTTGTTTTGTTCGGAATGGCAAATACAAAGATATTTATAATTACAGCCGCCGCAAGCTTTTGCGCATTTGCATTGTTTTATGGAGTTGTATATAAGATAACATCTAATGCTTACTATAAGATAGTAAGCGGAATGTAAAAACTTATCAACATAAAATCCCCGCCAAGTGGAAAACTTATCCGCTTGACGGGGTTAGTTGTTTAAGGACAGCATATCACAAAGACCGCCTGACGTCAGCTGCAAATCTGCGTGCATATTTTCCGTCATAGCACACAAAATTCCCTTGAAATACGTCAGGGCATCTCTAAAAACCTGCCGTCGTTCAGATGTGCCGTAGATTTAGTCGGCAGACGGCACTTTAAAATCGCCGGCAGGCGAGACTCATACTGACGTATGTCAAGATTTTTTGTTCAATATGACGGCTGAAGATACGGTGCAGATGGGCGGCGTGAGGTTTTTTAGAGGTGCCTGTCAGTATTC
>JAFPLH010000043.1 GCA_017402845.1 Clostridia bacterium | reverse complement strand
CTGTTGAAGACAGACCGATAGGCGGTATGGGTATCTTCATAGTCAAAAAAAGTATGGACTTGGTAAACTACGAGTACAAAGACGGTAAAAATATTTTAACTATAAAGAAAAATATCTAAAGCGTAGTTCTAAATACAAAACACTCCCAATAGTTTCAGAGTTTTTCTGACTATTGGGAGTGTTTTTAGAATATTGTTATATTACTGCAAATATATTCATATTATAAGATATACTTGACTCAGATTATTCAAACTGCTATCTGTTATGTTGATATACTATAAAAATATTTTTCTAATAGTGTAATATCGTACAATTGTAAAATCAATTTATTTATGTTATAATAAAAGTACGTATTGAAAAGTGATACCGATATCAAGAAACTATTATCAGACCATACTCGGAAAGCTTGACGCTCATTTTGCTTCTTTTCGTCAGATTTAAAATGCAATATTAGCACCGAAGCTGATAATTCATCTTTCGGGAATACAGATCGCTTTTTATTAAATTCAATTAAGGAAGGAACGATAAGAATGAATGTAAATGTACAGAAAGAAGGTACTAAGCTTATTATAAGCGTTGAAGGTAAGCTTGGTACAACCACGGCACCTGCACTTGAAAAGGCAGTGAAAGAGAATATTTCCGGTGTTACCGAGCTTGTGTTTGATTTTTGCAAACTCGATTATATGGCATCGGCAGGACTGCGAATTTTACTCTCCTCTGCAAAAATTATGAAAAAACAAGGTCCTATGAAAATAATCAATGTTTCGGCACCTGTTATGGAGGTTTTTAACCTCACCGGTTTAGCAGATGTTATGGACATTGAAACTGCTTAATGGTTACAGCTATGAATAATTTGAAACAGGTTTTAGATTTAATAGCCGACATTTTAAGCATTGGCTTGGTTGCGCTCATTATTATTATGTACTATGCTTCTATTAAGAAATGTTTTTGGAAAAGAGAAAATGGCAAGGGCAAGCTCTTTTTAATGACTCTGCTTGTAAATCCTGTTCTGCTTTATGTATCAGCATTATGTTTAATTGCAATTATCGGTAATGTGTTTGATCTAAGAGTAAAACTTAATATGGATCTAACAATTTATCGATCGTATTGTGCTATTATCTGTACGGTAATATATGTGACTCTGATATTAGTGCTTTCAGATTTGTTTGGAAAATGGCTTGATGCACCGAATAGGGAACTGGTATCTTTTGTTACGATGATATTCAGCGTCATATTTTCACTTATGATGAGAAATGAGATCAGCGATTCTAATAATGCACCCGAATACAGTGCATTAGCAGATATTATCGGATACACAACCTTGTATATTTCCATTATTCTTGTATTCCGATTCTTGATAAGCGCACTTTCACAGCTGACAGATAAACAAAGAGAAATAAATTCAAAGCTGTTTACAGTTCCGCTTACGATTTTTACAATGTTCTATAATGTATTTATCGTAGCAATACTTGATTATCTTGATACTATTGGATGTATTATTATATATTTGTTTTCAACTATTATTTTATTTCTTTTCATCTGGGCTTTCTCTGTCATCATTAAAAATATCAATGCAACAAACGAAGCTATTGAAGCTAAAGATTTTGCTGCGGCTGCCGCAAGAATGGAAGCAAGAATAGAAGCTGATCTTTCGATTGCCAAAGAAATTCAAACTTCTGCACTCCCGAACGTATTTCCGCCGTTTCCGGAACAAACAGAATTTGAGCTTTTTGCAAATATGACTGCGGCCAAAGAGGTCGGCGGTGATTTCTATGACTTCTATATGCTCAATGAAACTACACTCGGCTTTTTGATCGCCGACGTATCGGGAAAAAGTATTCCCGGAGCAATGTTTATGATGACCTCAAAAACTGTTATCAAAAGCCTTGCAGAAAGCGGTTTGCCTCCGGCAGAGGTGTTTACGCTTGCAAACGAAAAACTCTGCGAGGGCAACGAAGCCGAAATGTTTGTAACTGCATGGCTTGGTTATCTTGATCTGAAAACAGGACTTGTTCGTGTTGCAAATGCCGGACATAATCCTCCTGTACTGGTTCGTGAAGGAAAAGCAGAATATCTAAATCTTAGACCGGGGTTAATGCTTGCCGGTATGGACGGTGTGCGATATAAAGAACAAACAGTACAACTAAATAAGGGTGATATGCTGTTTTTGTATACAGACGGCGTTACAGAAGCAATGAACAACGAGGAGGAGCTTTACGGCGAGGACAGACTGCAAAAAATACTGTCTTTTGGCGATAAGTACTCCGAGAAGCCTTCAGATACTCTGATCGTTGAATCTGTATGCAGAACAGTTGAAGATGACATTAACCTATTTACAGAAGGTGCAGAACAATCTGATGATATCACAATGCTATGTATCAGATATATTGGAGGAGAATAAAAAATGAAAGAACTGAACATTGAAGCAACACCTGAAAATATAGACACCGTGATCGCTTTTGTAGACGAACAGCTTGAAGAATACGGATGTGGAATGAAAGCACAAATGGCAATTGATGTTGCTGTTGATGAGCTTTTTGCAAACATTGCCCATTATGCATACAGTCCCGAAACGGGTTATGCAACAGTTCGTGTTGACGTAATTAAAGATCCGCTTTCGGTAGAGATAACATTTATTGATAACGGTGTGCCATATGATCCGCTTGCAAATATCGATCCTGATACTTCACTCTCTGTTGAAGACAGACCGATAGGCGGTATGGGTATCTTCATAGTCAAAAAAAGTATGGACTTGGTAAACTACGAGTACAAAGACGGTAAAAATATTTTAACTATAAAGAAAAATATCTGATTTACTAAAATACAAACACTCCCAATAGTTCAGATCTCTCTGACTATTGGGAGTATTTTATTGCTTATTTTTTCCGAGTTCAGTTTTATTTCTCATTTTCAGCTTTTTTATTCCATAGTATAATGCGGCTATTATAGGAAACAGAAACATCAATTTAATGAAATCTACTATATCTATATTCAAGCTTGATTCTTTTAAAGGGTTACTTTCGGGGTAGTAATACCACCATATACGGCATAGATTAAAAATCAGATACAAAATTGAAAAAAAACAGATCACTGCCTTTTTTATTTTTTCGATCTGTTTTTTTTGAAGAACTTCAATATAATAATCTGCTTTCGCCTTTGCAAGCGGTGACTTGCTGTTTCTGCAAAGCTTTTTTAGCTTTCTGATTTTTTTTGTAATGCTTTCTTCGTTTGATATTACTTCTTTTATATTAATTGAAATTTGGGCGTTTTCATTTATAGTATTCAACAGATCCATATTACATTACACCTCTCAGACTATCAACAATGATCGGTGCGAATATGGAAAACCATATCATCACAGTACGAAATATCATAAATTTTCTGTTATCTTTCCTGATACCTAAAGGCACAAACCGTAAAAGATTCCCCATATTAAATACTATTATAAGAGGTGAAATAAAATAGAATATTAATACCTCAAATAAACCGTATATACCAAACATCTTAAATGCCAGAAATAAAATATATATCATAGATATGTAAGAAAACGCTCCTATGATCTCTTTCCAAAATGTATGAGTCCGAAAACCCGGCAGTATACGCAAAACAGGTACTCTGTCAATTAAACGAACACCCATTTCATGACGTAATGCTTTTATCATTTCGGTTACATTAGCGTATCTGTGAGATGAATCTTCATTTGTTGCTTTCTCTATAATTGATACAATATAGTGATTATCTTTATATTTTGTAATACCTAAATCCTGACCTGTCAGCAAAAAATTCAAAATACAGCCTATCGAATAGATATCAGATCTATTGACAGCATATGTAGAAATTGTTTCAGGTGCCTGATATCCGAGTGTACCTATTACGGTTGTATCGGCAATATGACTATTATCAACAGCCTTTGCACCGCCGAAATCTATTATTTTTATCTTAGGAATTTTGCTTGTACAATCTGATATCATTATATTGTCGGGCTTCAGATCACGGTGAACGAATCCGCAATTATGGAATTTTTCAAGTCCTTCGCATATCTGCACACATACAAATAATGCGGATTTTACAGGAAGTGTCCCGTACTCTTTTACATATTGTGAAAGTGTGAGTGTTTCTTTGTCGCACCCCTCTGCACAAACATACTCCGTCACGGCAATATATTTTTCTCCTATATTTATTACTTCATACGTTTCTGCTATATAAGGGTTCCACATTTCTGTAAGCGATTCATAGACAGCCGCACGTTTTTCACTCATTTCTTTTAATACAAGTGTTATCGGAGTACTGTCTGAACGTTCAACCATTGCGGTATACGTTCGGTATTGTTTGCCTTTGCTTAATTCTTTGTATATAAGAAATTCATCTCTGAATTGTTGTTCGGTAATAGTTTTCATTTTTTTGTTTTCTCCTGCTTTTCGGGAAACATCTTATCTAAATATCCTTTTTCATTCAGCAATTCTCTGATCTCTGCACCACTCATATTTTTCAGCATACCCCAAATTATTATAGACTCTGCCTTATCTCGTGTGTAAAGCTCCTGATACCTTGCACGATGAAGCAAGAGATTTGTTTCTTCTAAGGTGGCGTTCATACCCAGTGCAATATCAATTATTGTGTTTCGTCTTGGCTTATCCTCTTTTCTCTTAGGACTTCGTATACGGTTTATATACGATTTTGAAAAAGTACAATTCTTTTCAAGGTCTGCGGTAGTTACATTTTTTTCACGCATAAGAGTATCAAGCGTTAAAGAAAATTCACGGTCTACCATATCGCTTAGTTGTGCGTCATCATATTTTTTTGCTTCTTTTAGCTTTCTGTAATTTTCATTAGTTGTTTTTCCCATTAATTATCCCTCCGATATATTTTCAGTATATCATTATTATAATGAATAATCAAGCTTAAATCGGCTACTGCGAGTAGTCGATTTTTTTATTTATTGATGGTATTATATAAAAAAGGGTTATTTATTACATTTTATTACTCAAAAAATACAAAATACACTTCTGACAATGCATTTGCAAAGTCAAAAGTGCGGATAGGGGAGGAAAAAGAAATGATCATTCTTCTTGCAATTTACATGATAGCAGGCTATTGGGCAACAGGTAAGACAATATATGCAAACAGAATACTTATCGGAACATGGACTAACATTTTTATTCGCCGTGTGATAATGGGAACACTTCTCGGTGTGGTGCTTATTCCCTGGGCTATACTCAAAAGATAAATGATAAGTTTAATGTCAGGAGGTGATTTTATGAAAAATACAGTTACTTGTCCATACTGCGGAACAATGAAATCTGTTTCTCAAAATATGCAGTACAAATGTTCAGGCTGCGGTGCGAGAATTACGATAGGTAATAACGCAGAGATCAAGTCTGCAAGTCCAAAAAAGTAAACAAAGCTGACCTCATAACGAAAGGAGTGTTATTATGGGTTTGGGTGATATAGTTACAACTATTCTTTCATCAATGCTTAGCTCGTCAGAGTCAACCTACTCAAATCTTTCTCATAATAAGAATCTCAGTAATGAACAACGTGCAGAGTTGAGAGAAAGAGCTAATGATTCGAGAGAACGCAGAAATACACTTCGTGAAAGCGGATTAAAAGGATATTTGGATACTTACGGAAATAATGATGACGATTATTAGGGAAGGAGATCTTTGGACGTTGCTGCCTTAGATCATCATTTTCAAATATTCTACACCAAAGATCAAAAATCGGGTAACCAAAGTGGTTGCCCGATTTTTTTATGACAACTTTATTAAACCTATAACATCTTCAAGAGAATTTGCGCTGTATGTTATCAGCGGTTTTATTTCTTCTTCAACTTCTCCTCTGTCAGGTATACATATCACCTTACAGCCCGCTGAATAAGCAGACTTGACTCCGTTCGGAGAATCTTCAAGAGCCAATGCTTTTGACGGGAGTGTGTTAAGTTTTTTACACGCAAATAAGTATATATCGGGATACGGCTTTCCGTGTTCAAGTCCGCTTGCGCAAATAATATTCTCATCAGCAAATAGATCTCTTATACCCGCAAGTGATAAGTGACGATCTGCACGTTTAAAATTTGTAGCCGTGGCTATTGCTGTTTTATATCCGTTTTCTTTTAAGAAAGTACATATTTCCCGAACACCTCGTTTTGCTTCAACTCCGTTTTCTTTTATGTACTCTTCCATTAGCTCTACACGGAGATCATGAACCCTTTTATAATCAAAGCTTTCTCCGAATAATTCTTTAAGCAGCTTAACTGCAAGATTTTTATCTAAGCTTCTTAGCATTAAAGCATGATCTTGCGTCATATCGTAACCGCATCTACTGCTTGCTTCTCTCCAGAATCTTTGATAAAGCTTTTCGGTGTCGAGAAGCAGACCGTCCATATCAAATACAACACTTTCTATATCCATATTATGACCACCTTTAAGTATGACCTTTAGTTTTCATAACGATCAGATCATCTGTTTGAAAAAACAGCGTGTAAATTATACTTACACGCTGTCTTTTTAATGCAGCACCGCATAAAGCCGCCTAACGTCAGCTTTGACTGCGTCATCTACGGCACAATCTCTGTGCGGTATTGTCTTAATTATTCCTGTGTATCAGAGTTTTCAACATTGTTTTCTTTTTCTGTGGAAATCTCTTGCTTGTTTTCTTCTGATTCAGCTTGAGTATTATCTTGCTGTTCGTCATCGCTTTCTTCATGTGGTGTTCTCGCAAGAGATACTACCTTTGAACCCTCTGCAACCTTCATAACGGTAACACCCTTGCTCGGTCTTGCACAAATTCTTATCGAGCTTGCAATTATACGAATGATCGTACCATTATCAGATATAAGAATAATATCGTCATCAAGATCAACAACCTTTATTGCGGCAACATTTCCGAAACGACTTGTATGATAGTTGATGATACCCGAACCGCCTCTTGACTGTATACGATAGTCGTCTATATTGCTAAGTCTGCCAAAACCTTTTTCTGAAACAGTGAGAACATAACCGCCCTCACGCAGAATTGACATACCAATAACAGAATCGCCCTCGCTGAGTCTGATAGCGTGAACACCTCTTGCAGTTCTGCCCATTGCACGAACATCACGCTCATCAAATCTTATAGCCTTGCCAAGCTTAGTTGCAACAAGCATTTGCTGCTTACCGTCTGTAAGGCGTACCCAAGAAAGCTCGTCGCCCTCGTTTAATTCGAGAGCTCTCATACCGCCCTTTCTTATATTGCTGAACAGACTAAGCTCTACCCTTTTGATATAGCCCTGATTTGTTATCATAACAAGATAGCTTTCTTTTTCTTCTTCAAAGCTTGGTACTCTTATCATAGAGCTTACATGCTCGTCTTTTTCAAGCGGAAGTATGTTTGCAATATGCATACCCTTAGAGGTTCTGCTGCCCTCATGTATACGGTAACATTTTATCCTATAAACCTTTCCAAGATTTGTGAAGAACATAACGTAATCATGACTGTTGATTACAAACATATCGGTAGCGACTTCTTCTTCACGCTTTCCTACACCTGTTATGCCTTTTCCGCCTCTCTTTTGAAGCTTATAAGTATCGACCGTAAGTCGTTTGATGTAACCGAGGTTTGTCAAGGTAAGAACACAATCCTCTCTGGGAATAAGCTCCTCGTCATCAAGTTCACCGTCAATCTCGCAAATTTCGGTTCTTCTCTCGTCGCCGTACTTATTTCTTATCTCGGTTATTTCCTCTTTTATAATAGTACGCTTTCTTGTTTCGCTTTCTATTATCTCGTTGAGATCTGTAATTTTATCGTTAAGACTCGCTATTTCTTCTTCTATTTTATTTCTTTCGAGGTTTGTTAAACGTCCCAGACGCATATCTACAATAGCCTGCGTCTGAACATCATCAAGACCGAAACGAGCACTCAAAGCCTGCTTTGCAGAAGCCTGATCTTTGCTTGCTCTGATAATTGCTATAACCTCATCAATAAAATCAAGAGCAATTTTCAAACCTTCAAGAATGTGAAGTCTGTCTTTTGCTTTTTTAAGCTCAAAAAGAGAACGTCTTGTTATTATCTCGATCTGAAATTCAATATACTTTTCAAGTATATCTTTCAAACGCAAAAGTTTAGGCTCGCCGTTTACAATTGCGATCATTATTACTCCGAAGGTAGACTGCATCTGTGTTAGCTTAAACAGATTGTTCAGTACAATATTCGGATCAACTTCTCTTTTTACGTCTATTTCAATATGCATTCCGTTTCTGTCGGAATGATCTTCAATATTTGTAATACCCTCGATTTTTTTGTCTTTTACGTAATCTGCAATAGACTCGATAAGCTTAGCCTTGTTTACCTGATACGGAAGCTCGGTTACTATTATCTTGTGTCTGCCGTTTTTAGCCTCGACTATCTCTGTCTTTGCACGTACATTTATCTTACCTTTTCCCGTTGCATAAGCGGCTCTTATTCCGCTTCTTCCCATGATAATACCGCCTGTTGGAAAATCAGGACCTTTTATGAAATCCATTATTTCTGCAAGCTCTGCATCAGGATTATCTACCAGATAACAAATAGCGTCACTTACTTCACTTAAATTGTGCGGCGGTATATTTGTAGCCATACCTACTGCAATACCCGTACTTCCGTTTACTAAAAGATTAGGAAACTTTGTGGGCAATACAGAGGGTTCTGTTCTCGAATCGTCATAGTTGGGTACAAAATCTACCGTATCTTTATCTATATCACGAAGCATTTCAACAGAGATTTTGCTCATTCTCGATTCTGTATAACGGTATGCAGCAGGCGGATCTCCGTCAACGCTGCCGAAGTTGCCGTGACCGTCAACGAGCATATATCTCATACTGAAATCCTGTGCAAGTCTGACAAGTGCATCATAAACAGATGCGTCACCGTGCGGATGATACTTACCAAGCACGTCACCGACTGTGGTAGCACACTTTTTATACGGAGAAGTAGGCAAAATATTATTTTCATACTTTGCATACAGTATTCTTCTGTGTACAGGTTTCAAACCGTCTCTTACATCAGGCAGCGCACGGCTTACTATAACAGACATCGAATAATCGAGAAATGATTTCCGCATTTCTTTATCCAAGTCTACATCTATTATTCTGGATTCGGGAATACCTTGATTAACTTCATTATCCATCATTTTATCCTCGTTTCACAAAAATGATTAATATACATCATACATCAAGATTTTGAACGTATTTTGCATTTTCTTCAATAAACTGTCTTCTCGGCTCAACCTTTTCACCCATTAGGATAGAAAAGGTTTCATCTGCTGCAATAGCGTCTTCAACAGTGACTCTGAGCATAATTCTTGTTTCCGGATTCATTGTAGTTTCCCAAAGCTGTTCAGGATCCATCTCACCAAGACCTTTATAACGCTGAATATCGGTTTTACAGTTTAAATCTTTCAATATCTTATCTCTCTCAGCATCAGAATAAGCATAATAATGATCTTTCTTACCCTTTGTAATTCTGTAAAGGGGCGGCTGTGCTATATAAACATGACCTTCTTCTACAAGCGGACGCATAAATCTGAAAAAGAATGTAAGCAAAAGCGTTCTTATATGCGAACCGTCAACATCGGCATCAGCCATAATTATAACTTTTCCATATCTGAGCTTTTTTATGTCGAAATCCTGCTTGATACCTGTTCCCAGAGCTGTTATTACAGGCATAAGCTTATCATTGCCGATAATTTTATCTTCTCTTGTTTTCTCTACGTTAAGCATTTTACCCCACAAGGGCAAAATAGCCTGATATTTTCTGTCACGTCCATTCTTTGCAGAACCGCCTGCGGAATCTCCCTCTACGATATATACCTCTGTTTCATCAGGGTTGCGTGACTGACAATCAGCAAGCTTGCCGGGAAGCGACGCATTTTCAAGAGCTGATTTTCTCTTTACAAGCTCTCTTGCCTTGCGGGCTGCTTCTCTCGCTTTTGCCGAAAGCATTGCTTTTTCAAAAATAAGCTTTGAAACAGCAGGATTCTCCTCAAGATATATTTTCAGCTTTTCAGAAACAAGCGAGCTTACCATTGTACGCATTTCACTGTTGCCAAGCTTTGTTTTTGTCTGACCTTCAAACTGAGCTTCATTAAGCTTAACTGATATAATAGCTGTCAGACCTTCTTGACAATCCTCGCCTGAAAGATTTTTATCGTTCTCTTTAAGAATATTAAACTTTCTCGCATAATCGTTCATAGTACCTGTGAGCGCACGCTTAAAGCCCTCTAAATGTGTGCCGCCCTCTTTGGTATTAATATTATTTGCAAAAGACATCAGACAATCGTCTGTACCGTCATTATACTGCATAGCGATTTCGACAGACGCTGTATTCTCCTCGTTTACGGTTGAAAAATATATAATATCCTGATGTATAACATCTTTAGACTTATTTATATATTCTACAAAGCTTTTTATACCGCCCTTATAACAGAAATTCTTTTTTACAATATTATCGGGTTCTCTCTCGTCACGAAGCTCAATATGTATACCGGCGTTTAAGAAAGCCTGTTCTCTGAGTCTTTTTTCAAGGGTAGTAAATTTGTAAACATCAGTTTCTTTAAAGATCTCATGATCCGCCTTAAAAGTAACCTCAGTACCTCTCTCGGTCGATTCTCCGATAATTTCAAGATCGCTTACAATATTGCCCTTTTCGTATTTCTGGCGGTACACCTTTTCTCCGTCGCAAACCTTGACTTCAAGCCATGTTGAAAGAGCATTTACAACAGAAGCACCAACACCGTGCAGACCGCCTGAAACCTTATAACCGCCGCCGCCGAATTTTCCGCCGGCATGAAGTACGGTAAATACAACGGTAACCGCAGGCAAACCGCTTTGCTGGTTTATACCTACGGGAATACCTCTGCCGTTATCTCTGACTTTTATTATATTTCCGGGTAAAATTGAAACCTCGATCTTATCGCAATAGCCTGCAAGTGCTTCGTCTATCGAATTATCTACTATTTCATATACAAGATGATGAAGTCCGTCTATACCTGTTGTACCAATGTACATACCCGGTCTTTTTCGCACCGCCTCCAGGCCTTCAAGCACCTGTATTTCGTCTGCGGTATAATCCTTTTCAGTTTTAGTTATTTCCAAGTTTTCCATGGAAGTCCCTCTTTCTGTTTCATCAATTATTCGCATATTCAATTATCAAACGAAGTATTCTTTAGCGGATCTTCGTTTATTATAATATTTGCGTTTTTGACTTTCTTATGCCTGTGTCTGTTTTTCTTTAGCTTTTCGGGAACGTCTTCTTGTCCGGGAATCTTTTTATAACGAGATCTAAGCGGCACAAGAACACAATACAGAATAATCAAAACAACAGTCATAATAAAATTAGGTATAATAGTCTGATTATTTGCAGCCTTCAAATATAAAGTATTTGCTATGATCAAAGAAACAAAAAACAATATTGCCATTATTACAGCTGAAAGCTTAAATGCAACACTCATTTTTTTGCCGCATTTTCTGCAGGTTATTTCTTTGGAATGCAGAGCCTTTACAGAGCTTTTATAATCTGATCTATAACCGCAGTACGGACATTCTGGCAGTTTAAACATATCAGTAACCTTCTTGATCTGATACAAACAATATTACTCACTTGTCTGTAAAATTGTTTTTCAGATGTTCCTTTTTCTTTGCATTATTCTGAGATACGACAGAACGCACATTTCTGCCGCCTCGAAGCTTCATATCACTTCTTGTTCGCTTGTCTGTACTCTTTCGCATCTGAGCCTGACTAAGCTGAGCCTTTTTCATCTGATTTTGCCTTACCTGCTCTGCTTTTTCGGAATGTTCCATATGCTTCTTATTTTCAAGGCTTTTTCTCTCATATTCTGCTCTGCTTTTTTCAAGCTCCAAGCGACGCTTTTCGATCTCTCGTTTTTGTTTTTCTTCGATATTCTTTTTAGATATTATCTGTGCTTTTTCTTCTTGAGAAAGCTTTTTTTCCTTCATATTCTCTGCTTTCTCTCTAATGCTTTCAAGAACAATATTCTCCTGTACCGAGTATTCTTCGGCAGAAACAACATCACTTAACGTTTTTTTTTTGACTCCGATTTTTTCTGTTGTTTTTGTTCCTGTTCCTTAGCTTTTTCCTTTGCAAGCTCTTTAGCCTTTCTTCTTGCCTCTTTTTCTGCAAGCTTTTCAGCCTTTTCTTCTTCTTCAAAAAGCTGATCTCGTTCTTCAAGTGTAGCGTCGGAAATTTTCTGCTTTAGATTTGCAAAAAAGCCTTTTGAATTGTTTTTCTTCTTCTTTTTGTTTGCAGAGCTGTCAGTTTTCTTTGAAGTATCAACAGGCTTTGAAGGTTTATCTTCTGTTTTTACCGCAGTATTGTTCTTAGCCTGCTTTTTCTCCATGTCTGCCGCAGCTTTTGCAGCTTTAGGGAATTTCTTCTCATACTTAGACGGAGCAGAAGTTCTCTTTACATTATTAGACTTCTTTTCTTTTACCGTTTTATCTTTCTTTGCTTTATTATCCTCTTGTTCATCGATATAATACTTTGTCTGATAACCTGAAAGATCTATCGGCTTTTCTTCAAGGCTTACATTTTTGTTTTCTTCGGCTTTCTCCTCATAGCTTACCTTGAAGTTTTCATTCTTGAAATTAACTTCCTTAACAGGTTTAAACTTCTTTGTTTTCTCTAATGTATCTGCTTCGGGAACATATTCAATTGCTCCCTCAATAGGCTTATCATCAAACAACGACTCGTCAAAGTCTTCGTCCTCCGGTTCTTCCTCAAACAAAGACTCGTTTATTTCCTCGTCCTCCGGTTCTT
>JAFPLH010000042.1 GCA_017402845.1 Clostridia bacterium | reverse complement strand
CTTACGATTGGGGTAGCGCCGTGAATTTGCTTTTTGAGTTAGGAGAAGTTGGCATTACCGAATATTTTAGGATAGGAGAAGACTCGAGAATAGAGCTTTTGTATAAGGCGGATTTGCAGGAGGCAGGACTCAGCAAATGGACGCTGTGCAAAAAGTACCAGTGGTTAAAGTCATTTGCGTTTATCTATGCATTTTTCAGGCTTTTAATAAAAGGTGCAACTGCCGCAATACACACAAAGAACGTCAAAAAGCATATAATGGACGGAAAAAACAAATATGATAAATATAAAAAGATTGGAATAAGGACAAAAAATCAGAAGCCGTAAAAATATATCAAGCCTTGCACTGACCGAAAAATCCCCGTCGGCGCAAGGCTGTTTTGTTATTCGTATTAGATTATTTTCTCCGTATTTGTAACCTCCAAATACCACCGTGAATTTTTAAGGCAACACCACACAAAGACCGCCTGACGTCAGCTGCAAATATGCGTGCATATTCGGCACAATCTCTGTACGGTATTGCCCTTAATCAAAACACATCTCTTCTCCGCTAACGTCTATCCCCTCAAGCTGCAAATATGCCGGAGCAGGTATCATAGTATCATCGTTTTTCTCACGGCAGACTGTTTCCGGGCAGAGCTTAAATTCTTGTTTCGCAAGCACGATACCAATGTCGGCGACAACCAGCTTCTTGATATATTTTGCCGCATTTTCAGCCACAAGTCCGCACTTTACATAGCCGATCGTGACGGTGATATCGGAAACAACAGCCGTTTCCGCTTCGCTCGTGTCGCCGTTCATTCCGCTGTTTATATCTACGCTCACAACATATGCGCCACAGGCATTTATCTCTCTCACAGCACTGAGCCACGGTTCTCGCAGACTTCCCCGAAAGCCCGTTCCGAGCAGGCAGTCAACCATGATATCTGTTTTTTTAAATATACCTGTGGTATATGTCTCTTTAGGCACGCCGAGAGCGTTCGCTTTTTCGGCGAAGAATGTGCTGTCATCTGTCAGCTTTTCGCTTAAGGTTACAATGCGGCAGGGGATATTTTCATTTGCCAGAATACATGCCAGCGCATAACCGTCGCCGCCGTTGTTGCCGCCTCCTACGGCTATCGCAATATCGCCGTGCCAACTCACTGCACGATATACGCCCAGTGCTGCACGGTACATAAGCGTGCGCCCGGTGACATATCGCTCAATTGTCAGACGGTCGCTTTCACGCATATTTTCAACTGATATACAATCAATGTATGTTTCCATTAATTTACCTCCACTCAGATATTTTTCATCACAGCAATAACACGCATTGTTTTCACCTTTTGTCATTTTCCGCATTCATTCTGATTTCGTAAAACACCCGAAAGGTCTCCGACTCGTTTTCGATATTTTCGCCTATCTTTTTGAGCGTTCTTTTACCTACTCGCCTATCAAGCGCTGCAAATATCCGCACAAGAATATTTTCGCTCGTAAGGCTTTTCTCAATGCTCTGATTATCAAATATGTTGAACGCCTCATAGAAGCACCTCTGATCGAACATACCGAGTTTTACGGCGGTGTCGTCAATAAACGGCATTTCTTCATGCAGCCGCCTTTCAAGTGTTTCGTCAATGTCACAATGTTCACTTCCTCTTTTCAAACCTGAACATTCCATCGGGGAACTGTTCGTCAATCTGATCTGTCATATCGGGATCATTAGAGTCGGGGTGGTGAGAATTATAGAACTCGACAATATGAAATCCACACCGGTTCACATAGAAATGAATATTGCGTTTTTCAAAATACGGCGTGACCGTTTCCCATACAGTTACCTGCGGGTATAGCTTTTCTATCTCGCACCACGCTGCATAGCCTACACCTTTACTGTGAATATGCGGCGAAACAAACAGCAGGTCGAGATCACCGTGTGTTCCGTCAACTTTTACAACCGCACCTCCGACCGCTTTCCCGTCAAGCATAATGCGGTACGCTTCTCCGCTGTCGATAGCGTGTTCAATTGTACTGCGTGAAATTATTTCTTCGTCCTCCTCAAAGTGATCGTCACGCAGACCGAATTCTTCGAGTGCGCCGTAATTAAAGGCTTCTTGATTGTCAAGTATAAACTGTTCTCTGTCGTTGTCTGCAAGCGGACAAAGCTGTACATCAGCCACAATTATTCCTCCCATACCATTTTGCTATGCGCTCGATCAGTTCAAGATCGACCTTATCATGTATCATACGGAAACTGTATTGCGCCCTTATTTGATCGTGATAGTAACGATAATCCGTATACTACCATTATAAGCATTATTTGTGTGGGTGTAAAGCAGAATATTTGTCGGGCATTTTCCTTGTATACGGTGGATTCCTTATGTACAAATTTCGGTACAGTGAGTATGTTTATAATAAGTACAAGAAAAAACAACAAATATATTTAAGGAACCACTGAATAAATCACGTCCTGCGGACTGAGCCACCATCAAGCCTTGATAAAAACTACGTGACTCCGGTATACAAAAAGCTTGGAAGAGAAACCGCACAGAAGAGCACGGAAGTAGATGCAGTTTTCAAGGAATGCTTTGGCGCAGGTGCGGGATACATCAAGAAGATCTTTTTCGATTCGCACGATCCGCTCCCTGCACCTGATGAAAATGCCGGCAATATGAACACATACGCTTTCTGGGAGAAAATGGTTGAGAAATACGGCAAAGGAGCGGTTATAGAGGTTTAGTCTCTGCATCTTAAAACGATAATAGGAGTTAACCGTATGAATATAGGAAGAATAAATAAAGGGCACCTCTAAAAACCTCACGCCGTCCATCTGCACCGTATCTTCAGCCGTCATCTTGCACAAAAAATCTTGACATACGTCAGTATGCCGGCGATTTTAAAGTGCCGTCTGCCGACTAAATCTGCGGCACATCTG
>JAFPLH010000006.1 GCA_017402845.1 Clostridia bacterium | reverse complement strand
GGAGAACTCTGCGAAGCAGAAGCACCGACCGAGCCGGCAGGCGAGACTCGCTGCCCCTTAGAACCCCGCAAACTTTTTTGAAAAAAAGTTTGACAAAAAACTTTAATTATTCACAATTTCTTTACTCGTTCAACAACCGTGAATGGTTTCTTAGCTATTATTGACAAGAAATTCAGTATATGCTATAATTACACTTATTTGGCAGCTATAATTCTGCATTGGAGTTGATTCGGATAATGAATGAAGAAAACAATCTTAATGCCAAAAAACAAATATATATGCGAAAGCTTATTCTCGCAGTAGTTGGAGTTGAACTTATTATTCTGCTGATAATAGGTGTTCTCGGAATAATGACACAGAAACGTGCGCAGCCGAAAGATCTTGATATCGAGAACTGGAAATCAGAATTTATACGTTTTGAAAATGGTGCATGGTATACAACACCAAAGATAACTCCCCTAAAAGACAAGGATTACATAAACCTTGTAAGAGGTCCTGATACCCCATTGGAGTCGGGCAGTTATCGAATAACAGTAAACTATGAGTGTACAAGCGAACAAAAAATATTTGTGAGCGATATAAATACGAATAATTTGTTTATTCGCTCATGTTATGCAAGACTTGATCCTCACTTTACAGAACAAAGCTGGCGTATAAATGTGCAGCGTGATATTGAAAAATTTCGACTCTATTTCAGATATTCAGGCGAAGGTGATCTTAAAATAACAGGTGTTACTATTACAAACGATTACTCCGGTTATGGTAGAACATGGGCAGTTTTGTTTGGTTTGTTTATAGCTGCAGATCTTTGCCTGATTTTCTATAAACAGTTAAGAGCAAACAAAGAGCTTGTGTTTAGTCTGATCGCTATTATAGTATTGTCATCGCTGCCTGTATTTATCGAGGGCTGTAACAGAGGTAACGATTATAATTTTCATATTCTGAGAATAGAAGGACTGGCTGATGCGCTTAGCTGCGGAATATTTCCTGTCAGAGTTCAGCCTCTCTGGCTCGAACATTACGGATATCCCGTTTCGATTTATTACGGTGATCTGCTTCTGTATTTTCCCGCTGTTTTAAGGCTGATCGGATTTGACATTATCAATTCATATAAGGCTTATGTTGTACTTATTAATACTATAACAGTTCTGAGCAGCTATTTTTGCTTTAAGGATATGTTTAAGCACAGATCGGCTGCTTTGCTTACAGCACTTGCTTACTCCACCGCTTCTTACAGGTTAGTAAACATTTACATAAGAGCAGCAGTCGGAGAGTATACATCAATGGCATTCTTTCCTTTGATCGCACTCGGAATATATAGGATCTATACAAATAATAACAGAAATAGTGTTTTCACAAATTCTGTTATACTCTGCTTGGGAATGACAGGTGTTATTACAAGTCATATTCTTAGTACAGAAATGACTGTTGTAATTCTTGTTCTTCTTTGCCTTAGTCTGGTTGTATTTACAATAAAACCACAAGTATTAAAATCACTTGCTCTTGCTGCCGCTGAAACTGCTGCAGTTTGTGCGGCTTTTATTGTTCCGTTCCTTGACTATTACAAAAATGTTCAGGTAAAGATCAATGATACAGTGTCGTACAGATCAAGGATACAGTCATGGGGCTGCGGATTTGTTGAGTACTTCGCTTTCTTCAGCGATCCGCATAACGACTTCTCAACTCACAGAAGTGCAGATATGTCATTTACACCCGGTATTATTCTTATGGGTGCCCTCTTTGTCGGTATTTATTATGTAATAAAAAATAAAAAAGATAAAGTCAACGGTAAAATACTTTTTTGCTCCGGATTCGGTATTGCTACTCTTTATCTTGCCTCAAATGTTTTCCCGTGGAATAAAATGGCGTTTGATTCCAAGCTTGGAAATATGATAGCTCAGGTACAGTTTCCGTGGCGTTATATCGGCATTACTATTGTTTTCTTAACCGTTATTCTCGGTCTGCTGCTAAAGACCGGTTTTGATAAAAAATATGATAAAATGAGCTTTTATACAAAAATTATAGTCATTCTCTGCATTGCTTCAACTGCATTGTTTACCGGTCAGTATCTCGATGATCAGAGTGTTCGTACTTATTATGATACTGCTGATCTGAGTTTGAATGAAGTCAGCACAGGAGAATATCTCAGATCGGGTTCTTCCAGACAATCAGCGACAGGAAAATTCGTACATAAGGGTGCAGATAAGGCTGAAATTACAGAACACAAGGGAACTACTATGAAGCTTTACTTTGAATGTCCGAATAAAGAAGCTCACATTGAAATACCTATGTTCAATTATAAGGGCTATGTCGTACAAGATGATTTGTCCAACAGTTACGAGATCACAGACGGTAAGGAAAATGTGATCAGCTTCACCTTGCCAAAGGGATTTAAGGGCAATATTATCGTTAGTTTCAAAGAACCTGCCTCTTGGAGAGTCTCTGAGATCGTATCGCTGCTTTCAATTGCTGCTATTGCTATTTATACAGTAATGATTAAACGAAGATCCAAAACAGTTAATACTGATGTTCCAAAAGGGAAAATGATTAAGTTAAGGAGTCAATGATCATGAAGAAGCTTACTGATAAAAATAAAAAAGATGTCAATAAAACGACTCTTATCAGCGGTGCCCTTAAAAAGAAGCTTTCATCAAAGCTGTTTTTAGCAGCAGCCGCTGCACAGATCGTTATATTGATAATGCTAATTATACCGATCGTATACATAGCCAATAAAGTTGAACCGCTTGATATTTCTTTAAATAAATGGTCGTCTGATTATGTCAAATTTAATGACGGCTTCTGGTATGCAGATAAAAAGCTTATCAAAACAGACTCTGAGGTTGATTTCTTGACAGGCCCTCATATTCCTCTTTCTAAGGGATCATATCTTGTCACAGTCGATTACAACTGCACATCACAGCAGATTGTAACCGCAACTGCCGGCGGCAGAGAGAACGTATTTGTAAAAACAGGAAATGCCCGCATGAACAGAACGCTTCATACGACATCTTTTCGGGTACAGGTTGACAGAAATGTAGATGATTTTGAAGTAATTGTAAAATACAGCGGTACCGGAAGTGTTAAAATAAATAATATCGAAATAAAAGAAGATTACGCAGGATTGGGCAAAGCTTTAGTTATTCTGCTTATGCTTATGATAATATGCGATATTGTTTATCTGTTTTATGATAAGCTTTATGAAAACAGAACAACAGTATTTTTGCTGGCGTCTATTGCATTATTATCGTCGGTGCCTCTTATGTGCCGTGGTATTGGCCGCGGTCATGACTTTGATGTTCACGTTATGAGAATTGAAGGAATAGCCGCCGAATTAAGCAGAGGTGTTTTTCCGGTAAGAATGTCATCAGACTGGATTCAGGGTTACGGTTACCCTATATCTATTTACTATGGCGATCTTCTGCTTTATATTCCTGCTTTGCTGCGAATAGCAGGATTCGACGTTGTTATGGCTTACAAGATCTATACTGTACTTATCAATATCGGAACTGCGGTTATATCTTACTTCTGTTTTAAGGGGATTTTTAAAGATAATCGTTATGCACTTTTGCTTTCACTCGTTTATTCAACTGCTTCATACAGACTTACCAATCTGTATATCAGAACTGCATTGGGCGAGTTCACAGCATGTATGTTCCTCCCCCTTATTGCACTTGCACTTTACAGGATATACACTGAAGATCCTCAAGACAAGAATTATCATAAGAACTCGTGGATCCTCGCTTTTGGTATGAGTGGCTTGATCTGCAATCATATGCTTACTACTGAAATGGTAGTCCTTGTAATGATCATACTCTGTGTTGTTCTTATAAAATATACTGTTCGTATTGAAACAATAAAAACATATCTGTTAGCAGTTGGTCAGACAATACTTCTGAGTGCATTTTTCATTATACCTTTTTTGGATTACTATTTTAACGTTGATGTAAGGCTCAACTCAAATCTGAATTCAGGTTCATACGATATGAAACAAAGAATAGGTGTTAATCTTGCAGAACTGTTTTCATTCTATCGTGATCCTTTCAGCGAGTTTACAAAAGCAAATAATCCGAGAATTATGGTAACGCCAGGAATAGTTCTGATGCTTGCACTTCTGGCTGCGTTATTCTTGATAATAAAGTTGGGATTTAAAGAAAGCGGTTTGCCGCTGCTTGTTTGCACAGGCTTTAGTATATTAGTACTATTTGTAGCTTCAAGACAATTCCCTTGGGATGCACTTAATACTGGCGATTCTAAGCTTGGATTGATGCTTGTTCAGGTACAGTTCCCTTGGCGTTATATTGGGATTTCGTTAATTTTCCTTACACTTGTTGCCGGATTTGTTTTGAAGATGTGCGAGGATAAAAAAATCGGATCGCCTGATACATATATGCAGGTAATGGCACTTTTGTGCATAATATCAACAGCATTCTTTGCCGGCAGCTACATTGACGATACTCATTTTACAAGATATTACAACGGTGCTGATCTTAACACAAGCTTTGTAGGAATGGGTGAATATATTCTAAAGGATTCGTCTTATAAGGATATTGACGGAAAAGTGACTGTCGACAAGATCAAAAAAGCGGAGATTTCCGAAAGAGACGGCTGTCACATTGAGCTTGACATTGAAACAGGCGGAAAAGACGGCAGCGTTACTCTCCCTGTTTTTAATTACAAGGGATACAAGGCAGTCGATCAGGACGGTCATAAACTTGATATTTCTGAGGGGAATAACAAACAGATCAATATTACTGTACCTAAAAGCAGCAGCAAGATCACAGTTGATTTTGCAGAGCCTGCTATTTGGAGAATATCAGAAATAATATCATTATTCACACTGATCTTCTTCTGCTTCGGCAATAAAATAATTGCCGTATACAAAAAAATAAAAAATTAATTTCTTTTTTTCATTAACAGAACCCTTTAAGTTTAGCCGAAAATCGAGTAGGAGGCTGCCCATTATTTGGACAGCCGACCTCTCACACCACCGTGCGTACCGTTCGGTACACGGCGGTTTCTCAGTTTTCACAAACTTTCTTGTAATAGTCAGACATGGACATATACCCCAGTCTGGCTATTTCTTTTGTGGTCAGCACACTATTGAGCATCATCGCCGCTCGCCATATGCCTTTGCGGCAATTTGCCATTTCGTGTACGCTCCACTTTGGGATTCCGAACTTTTCTATCATTCGATATTTCGTTCTGACCCTTTTCCAATGCTTCCAATAAACTGCTCTTATCCTTCGCCGTATCCATTCATCGGTATCCGCCAACAGCTTTTTCATATCAGCCATCTTGAAATAATTCACCCAACCTACTACAAACATTTTAAGTTCTTCGGCTCGGCGTTTATCCGAACGACCATTATTTCTGTCGGTGATTTTCCTCAGTCTGTCTTTCATTTTCTTTATCGACTTAGGATGTACTCGAAATCTGCATTTTCCCTTGTATCGGTAAAACGCATATCCGAGATATTTCACCTTGCTTATATGAGCCACCACCGTTTTCTTTCGGTTCACTTTCAAGAAAAGCTTTTCCTCAATGAACGGTATGATATTTTCCAAGGTTCTCTGCGCTCCTCT
>JAFPLH010000041.1 GCA_017402845.1 Clostridia bacterium | reverse complement strand
CGTCCATCTGCACCGTATCTTCAGCCGTCATATTGCACAAAAAATCTTGACATACGTCAGTATGCCGGCGATTTTAAAGTGCCGTCTGCCGACTAAATCTACGGCACATCTGAACGACGGCAGGTTTTTAGAGATGCCCTATAATTAATGTGGCGGGGAAACTTTGGCGTGAAACGTAACCAAGGGGCATTTTGGTCGCCTGCGGCTTTTGTGGGGATTCTGTCCCCACACCCCTGCAAGCCTTTTGAAAAAAGGCTTGAGCGAAAACTTTATCTTGTGCTAATTTTATTCTCAACAGTATGCAAAAAGGTAAATAAAAAACACCGCTTTTGCGGTGTTTTATTTTGTGCTTTCATAACTGAAATAATCTGAGCTCGAACAGTCAAAGTTAGGTATATACTCCTCGTCTGCCGCTGAAAGCTCCTGAACAAAGCCGTCCATATCAAGCTCGATTGCGTGATCGACTACCTCGTCATATTCCTCTTGTGTGATCTTTCTGTTTATTTCGGGATATTTGTAGGCTTCTCCCGACGGCGTGTATTGTCCCATAACGCTTACAAGCACCTTGTCGCCGTAACAGGCTCTTATCGTGTCGAGAATAGCAAGACTGTCTTTTGTATGGTTCGGCAGCACCAATACACGAACTACCGTTCCTCTTTGTATAATGCCGTTTTTGTCGTATACGGGTTTTCCTGTCTGACGCACCATTTCTTTTATTGCAGCTATTGCCGTTTGTGTGTAATCAAACGCTCCCGAATACTTTAAAGCAAGTCTGTTGTCGCTGTATTTAAAATCGGGGAGATATATGTCTATGTACCCTTCAAGCCGCTTCAGACTCTCTACTGTTTCATATCCGCTTGAATTATAAAGCACGGGTATTTTCGGGCGGTATATTTTAAAGCTCTCAAGAACTGCTTCTATAAAATGACTTGCGCTTACAAGGTTTATATTGTGCACACCCTGATCTTCTAAGTTGCGGTAGCAGTTTGCAAGCTGTTCGGGTGTAATAAAGGTTCCGACATGGTTTACGCTTATTTCGTAGTTCTGGCAAAAAACGCATTTAAGAGTACAGCCGCTGAAAAATATTGCACCGCTTCCCTTTGTTCCGCTGATGCAGGGTTCTTCCCAATAATGCGGCCCTACTCTGGCAACCTTCGGACTGAGCCCCATTTGACAATAACCGTCACCGCTTAACAGTGTTCTTTCCACGCCGCATTTATGAGGGCAGGCTTCACAGTGGCTTATTGTTTGCATTGCAGACTCTCCTTTCGGTTTAAAGTTTCTAACTGTTCATCACGCATATATATTTTACCAATTCACTTGAAGTAAATCAATAGAATTCAGCAATTAAATTTCATTAATTTTTAAAATGTAATATTGCATAAAATATCGTATGATGTTATGATTATTATATATACATTCCAATGTCGAAATGTGCTGAAATTTGTTTTCTCAAAGCTGAAAATCTTCAGGATCAAACTTTGGCAGCACAGGCGGCTTGAAGGGCTTTCTCAAAAGCGGATTATATGAGAATTTTCTGCATTTTCCGTCTATGATAGCTTTGTTTTTGATACATATTTCTTCTCCGTTTGCGGCTATGATACAGTTGTCGCAGTAGGAGCAGTCAACAGCTATGTTGTTTCCAAAGAGTTTAAAAGCCATGAAACGATCACTTTCCTTTTATGACTTAATAACGTCGAATTATATTATAATTGTTTTCGACACGATAATATTTCTAAAGGAGAATTAACAATGATTTTTAACAGTAATACAATGCAGCTTCATTTCAAAGACGCATTAGCATATCTGACATTTAACAGATTAAGCGAGCTTGACAATATTAAGCACGCATTTTCTACAAGGCTTGGCGGAGTTAGTACGGGCGAATTTACCTCGCTTAATATGTCGTTCGGCAGAGGCGACAGCGATGAGAATGTAACCGAAAACTACAAAAGACTTTGCTCTGCTTTAGATATAAGGTATGAAGATCTTGTAGCGTCTGCACAGGATCACAATACAACGGTACGCAGAGTAGGGCAGGCTCAGAAGGGTATCGGTATATACAAGCCAAAAGATATGTTAAGCGTTGACGGGCTTATCACAAATGAAAAGGGAGTAGCTCTGGTTACGTATTTTGCCGATTGCACACCCGTACTTCTTGTTGATACAAAAAGAAATGCTATCGGTGCGTGTCATGCAGGCTGGAGAGGTACTGTATCACGCATAGCGCAGATCACAGTGCAGTCAATGACAAAGGAGTTCGGCACAGATCCGCAGGATATTATCGCTGCGGTAGGTCCTGCTATCGGTAAGTGCTGCTATGAGGTGGATACGCCCGTAGCGCAGAGATTTATTGATCTTCAGCTTCATGAATCGGTTGTACAAGATAAGGGCAGCGGAAAGTATATGGTTGATCTGCTGCTTACAAACAAGCAGATACTTATGCAGGCAGGAGTACCCGAAAGCTCGATCATTTGCAGCGACGTTTGTACAAAATGCAATTGCGATCTTATATGGTCACACCGCGCGACAGGCGGCAAAAGAGGCGGAATGTGTGCAATTCTGGAAATCGTGTGACAGGTTTTTGAAATCTGTTGTTGAAAGTAATAAAAATATTTTTCAAGAGTTGTGAAAAATACAGAAAATAGTTTTCTTCATAAAATATAGTTGAATATATAAAAATTATATGTTAAAATTAAACAGTAAAAATGGGTGAGAGTGTCTTTCAAAAGTGACGCTGTTCAGATGTTTTTTGGTGATACATTTGTAAGTAAAAGCTTGTGTAAGTAAAAGCTTTAAAATCAGACAAATCTAAAACAGACAAATCTAAAATCGAAAGGAAGAGCAAAAAATGAAAAATCCAAAGGCTTTATTGTCTGCAATTTTGACTGTGGCAATGCTTGCTTCTATGGCGGTTCCGGGTGCTGCTCAGGAAAAACAAGATACACAGACAGCAGAGATAGGTGTAAAGGCAGATGCCGCCGCAGCTTCCGGCGAGGGCGATCCTGCTGCTTTCTCGTGGGATAATGCTACCGTTTACTTCTTGATTACAGACAGATTCAAAAACGGAGATACTTCAAACGATAATGCTTACGGCAGACAGGATATTTCGTTGGGTGATAATCGTGCATTGATCCACGGCGGTGACTTTGCAGGTATTACTCAGGCTATCAATGACAACTACTTTAACGACCTTGGTGTAAATGCTATCTGGCTTACAGCGCCTTATGAGCAGATCCACGGCTATATTCAGGGCGGTCCGGGATATGCGCACTATTCATATCACGGCTATTATGTACTCGACTACACAGAAACAGATCAGGCTCTCGGTACAAAGGAAGATTTCAGAAAGCTTGTTGATACGGCTCATGAACATGGTATCCGTATTATCATGGATATAGTTATGAACCATGCAGGCTATAACTCTCTTAAAGATATGAATGATTACGGCTTTGGTAATCTTAAAGACGGTTGGGAAGCAGTTTACAACGGCGGCCAGGTTGATAATTACCACAGTGTTATCAACTATCACGAAGGAGCAGACAAATGGGGCAAATGGTGGGGCCCTGATTGGATTCGCTGCGGCGTTGCAGGTTATACAGAAGAAGACGGCTCAGACCTTACAAGATGTCTTGATGGCTTGCCGGACTTCAGAACAGAATCAACAGCAACAGTTGGTATTCCTCCGCTTTTGCAGACAAAGTGGGGCAAAGAGGGTACTTTAGCAGAAAAGACCGCAAAATATCCTTCTTCAAGCACAGTAACAGGCTATATTTCAACATGGCTTTCTGAGTGGGTAAGAGAATTCGGCATTGACGGCTTCAGATGCGACACAGCAAAACACGTTGAGTTCGGCTCTTGGAAACAGCTTAAAGATAAGTGCGTTGACGCATTGGCAGACTGGAAATCAAAGAATCCCGACAAGAAGCTTGATGATCTTCCGTTCTGGATGACCGGTGAGTGCTGGGATCACGGCGTTGACAAAGACGGCTACTATACACAGGGCGGCTTTGACTCTATGATTAATTTCGACTGCACAGGCGGCGGTATTCTTGCTCCTGGTTCTGTTGGCGGCAAATACAGTGACTACGCAGCAGCTATCAATAACGACGATTCCTTTAACGTATTGACATATATGTCCTCTCACGATACAACATTGGCAAGAGGCGATAACTATTATCTCGGTTCTGCATTCCTTATGCTCCCCGGCGGCGTTCAGATCTTCTACGGCGACGAAACAGCCCGTGAAAAGGTTTCAGGCTTTGACGACAGCTTTAAGGCGGGTCACTGTCTCAGAAGTGATATGAACTGGGGACAGAATGAAGATCTTCTTGCACATTGGCAGAAGGTCGGTACTTTCCGTAACAAGCACATCGCAGTAGGCGCAGGCGCAAACGTATCTCTTACATCAAGCTCAGGTGTTGCTTTCGGCAGAACATACGATAAGAACGGTATCAGCGATCATATCGCAGGTGTTATAGGCGCAGACGCTAACGCAGACGTTACTATTGATGTAAGCGGAGTTTTTGAAGACAACACAACTGTTATGAACCACTATGACGAAAATGTATATGCAGTAGTAGACGGTCAGGTTACAGTAAACAGCGGCGAACACGGCACAATTCTTCTTGAAAAGAGCGAAGGCGGCGTTATCGCTTATGTAAAGGGTACATCTTCAACATTCAAAGATACTCTTGACGTTACAGTTACACTCGACGGCGTTGACGAAGTTAAGATCAGCGTTGACGGCGGCAACAAATTTATGGCAAAGAACGGCGATACATTTACAATCGGTAAAAATGCATATCCCGGCGATACAGTTATTGTAAATATGAGCTTTACAGATCCTAAGGGCAAAGATGTTGACAAGTCGTTTAAGTTTAAGAAAGAAAGCGACGGCAACGATGTAGATCAGCGTTCAGATAAAGCAATCGTACACGTACACACAAGCCTTTCAGCGCCTAATATCTATGCATGGCAGGGCGACGGAGCAGCAGCAGTTGCACTTGCAGGCGCATGGCCCGGCACAGCGCTCTCTGCTAAAGATGATGAAGGCTTCTATGTTATAGACCTCACCACAACAGAAAAGTATAATATTATCGTAAACAGCGGCGGCGGACAGACAGGCGACGTTACAGGTTTACAGGGTGAAACATGGGTAACAGTTGACGATAAGTTCGGCGTAAAGACATATACATCAAAGAAAGACGCTTTGAAGGCTATCGGCGTAGATGTTCCCGAATCTGATTTCGCAGCACTCAAAAAGGTTTGCCGTGAGATCAAGAACTTTGAAGAATCAGAGCTTACAAGCAGCTCTTACGGTGCAGCTATGGATGTTGTAGCTCAGGCAGATACTCTTATCGCTAAGGGCGAAAAGAATGTTGACGCTGCTGATGTTACAGCTATGTATAAGAAGGTATTGGACGCAAGAGCTGCTCTCGTTCTTGCAAATCCGAAGGTTGACGCATTTAAGTCAGGTGATACAACTATCAAAGGTAAAGCTGCTACCGAAGCAGAAGTGACTGTTGAGATCTCCGGAAAGACTTATACAGCAACAGCAGACGATATTACAGGTGCATGGTCTGTAACAGTTCCTGCTGTGAACGATTCAACAGAGGCTAAGGTTTCTGCTGTTAAGAAAGAGATCAAGTCCGGTGTTGTTACAGCTACAACAGGCGGTACTACTACTTCTGATGAAGATACAGACACAACAACAGATACTTCAACAGACACAACTACCGACACTACAACAGATACATCAACAGATACATCAACAGATACTTCAACAGACACTTCAACAGATACTGCGACAGACGTTAATACAGACAGCGACGAGCCTGTAACACCGGGCGACGGCGACGTAAACGGCGACAAGAAAGTATCTATCCGCGACTGTTCTATGATCTTGCGTGCAGATGTAGGTCTTATCACTTTGACAGACGCACAAAAGAAAGCTGCCGACGTTGACGGCAACGGCAAGGCAGACGCTAAAGACGCTTATGTGCTTCAGGCTAAGGTAACAGCAAGCTATAAGTAATATTAATGCCTGTCGAATGACAGAATAAATGTATCCCCCGTGTTTATCGGGGGATATTTTTATATAAGGGGCAGTTCTAAAAACCTAATGTCGTTCAGATGCGCCGTAGATTTAGTCGGCAGATTGTACAAGAAATCCGCAGGTATACTGACGTATTTCAAGGATTTATTGTGCAAGATGACGGCTGAAGATACGGTGCAGATGAGCGGCAAGAGGTTTTTAGAGGTGCCCTAAGGACACTTCTGAATGGAGATAGTACAATGCTTGTATATGACAGTAATATAAATTATAAAGGGCAGACCGTAGGCAAAATAACGATCAATACAGACGTACAAAAACAGGATTTCCGCAACACAACATTTACTGACGAGGTAATATTTGATGAGGGTGTAGAAAAGATAGAAATTGAAAGCTTTAAAAACAGTAATATTAAAAGCGTTTTTTTGCCCAAAAGTCTGAAAACTATCGAGGCATTAGCTTTTAGCTTCTGCACTCATCTGAAAGAGGTCTATATCGGGGAGAATGTAAGTTATATAGGAAAAAATGCTTTTGAATTATGCAGTTGTCTTAGTAATGTTGTTCTGCCCGATAGCCTGAAAATAATAGATGAATTTGCGTTTTATGACTGTAATGATCTGCATGAAATAATATTGCCCGATCTGCTTGAAGAACTCGGTGCTTATTCGTTTGAGTATTGTGGTTCGCTTCAAAGAATCGTTATACCGTCCAAGGTAACAAAAATTCAAAACGGTACTTTTTCTGACTGCCGCGGACTGAAAGAAGTTATCTTGCATGATAATATTGAATATATCGGGTATAAATCTTTTTACCAGTGTTTTTCGCTTGAGCAAATTATACTGCCTGAAAAACTATATCACATTGACGATATGGCTTTTGCAGAGTGCGATAAGCTTAAAAGTATAATTATACCGCCCAAAAATCATAATTTCATTATCGAAAACGGATTATTTATTACAAGCGATAGAAAAGAAATAATACTATGTTTAGACAAGTTAATTAAAGAGTACATAGTACCGGAATATGTTGAGAAAATACACGGCGGAGCTTTTACAAGGTGTGCTGTGCTTGAGTCGTTCCGGTTTAATTCAACTATTGATCGTATATCTGATAAAACCTTTTTAGGCTGCAAAAGTCTGAAGCAGATTTCCTTAAACGATAAAATAGAATATATTGGCGACAAGGCTTTTCAAGAGTGTTCTTCGCTTGAAAAAATAATTTTGCCTCAAAAGCTGAAACATTTAGGCGATGAGGTATTTGGTGAATGTACGGCTTTACGCAGTATTACAATACCCGACAGAGCCGTGAATATTGGAAACTTTTGTTTTTCAAACTGTAAATCACTTGTAAATATAACACTTCCTTCAAAGCTTGATAGTATTAAAGATTACTCATTTGAAGGGTGCAGCTCTCTTTGTGAAATTGTTGTTCCCGATTCTGTGAGGTATATAGGCACCGAGGCTTTTACGGGCTGTTCTTCGCTTAAAAAAATAACTCTGCCCGATGAAAAAAAGCTTGATTTCCGAGTTATTCTCTCTCCGTTTCTGCATGTTGATAACATGAAAACAATAGTGTATAACGGTGAAACAATAAAAAAAATTGCAAGAGCATATGAAAGAATATTTAATGTTGCAGAGGAAATTATTTGTCCGCATTTGAGTCTTGATAATGTTGCTCAAATAAGCAAAGATCAATTTGTCGAGGGCTTTTGCTGCAAGGATAAGCACGGCATAGTATTTGATAAAGCTATACATGATCAATATGTCGAGCATATTAGTACAACGTACCGCAGGTTTATTGAAGCTGATGACGTATCAAGAAATGATGATACTGATTACAGTATTTATACCGATCTTGGCAAATACAAGAATACCGCAGAATATCTGATGAAAAACCGCATGATAATATATGATGACGTTGAAAAGGTGATGAAGTCGCTTTATAAAAGTGCAGATACTGAGCTTAAAACGGAATTTCTTGACTATGTTCGTACTATTGAAATCAACGACGATCTTCTTTGAATGAAATTTCGTGAAATACGAATTGCAGACGGAAGTTATACATATAGTATATGGTACGGTAAATCTATTAAAAATTTATTTTGTAAAAAATCATTTTGGTATTATCTTGATAAATAATAATAGTATATTATACTCTGTTATGATGAACTTATTGTTAATATTAGAAAAATCTGCAATTTGTGTATTGAATAAATTCAGATATTGTTGTATAATAGAAATGCAAAATTAGTCCCTTTGACGGACGAAAGGAGTTAATTACTATGACTAATAATAAATCAGTGCTTGCATGGATCGAAGAAATGAAAGCACTTGTAACACCTGATGAGGTTGTTTGGATCGACGGTTCTGCTGAGCAGCTCGCAGCTCTCAAAGCAGAGGCTGTTGAAACAGGCGAAATGATAAAGCTTAACGAGGAGCTTTTGCCCGACTGCTATTTGCACCGCACAAAGGAAAATGACGTTGCCCGTGTTGAGGCAAGAACATTTATTTGCTCTAAGAAAGAAGAGGACGCTGGTCCTACAAACCACTGGATGGATCCGCAGGAAGCTTATAAAATGCTCTTTGATATTGCAAGAGGTTCTTATAAGG
Source organism: Clostridia bacterium (assembly GCA_017402845.1). Lineage (GTDB taxonomy): Bacteria > Bacillota > Clostridia > Oscillospirales > Acutalibacteraceae > RUG592. The sequence continues at coordinate 10,705 of JAFPLH010000041.1, read as the reverse complement.
GACGTAAAATGTACGTTATTCCTTATTCAATGGGCCCTGTTGGTTCACCGCTTGCACAGATCGGTTATGAGGTAACAGATTCTATCTACGTTGTACTTAATATGTCTATCATGACAAGAGTTGGTCAGGCTGTTGAGGATTGCCTCGGCGACAGCGAGAACTGGATCAAAGGTCTTCATGCTAAGTGTGATGTTGATCCCGAAAAGAGATATATCACTCACTTCCCTGAGGATAACTATATTATTTCTGTAAACTCCGCATACGGCGGAAACGTTCTTCTCGGCAAAAAGTGCTTTGCTTTGAGAATCGCTTCTTTCCTCGGTAAGAACGACGAGTGGATGGCTGAGCATATGCTCATTCTCGGTATCGAGAATCCGCAGGGCGAGATCAAGTATGTAACAGGCGCTTTCCCGTCAGCTTGCGGCAAAACAAACCTTGCTATGCTTATTCCTCCGAAGCAGTATCGTGACGCAGGCTACAAGGCTTGGACTCTCGGTGACGATATCGCATGGATGCGCAAGGGCCCCGACGGCAGACTCTGGGCTATCAACCCTGAGAACGGCTTCTTCGGCGTTGCTCCCGGTACAAATGAGAAGTCTAATTACAACGCTCTTGCTTCTACAAAGAAGGGTACTATCTTCACAAACGTTTGTCATAACCTCGACACAAATACTGTTTGGTGGGAAGGTCTTGACAAGAATCCGCCTGAGAATGCTATCGATTGGAAGGGCAATCCTTGGAACGGCAAAGAAAGCACAGAAAAGGGCGCTCACCCGAACAGCCGCTTTACAGCTCCCGCAAAGAACTGTCCTTGCATAAGCGATAAGTTTGACGAAACAGCAGGCGTGCCGATCTCCGCTATTATCTTTGGCGGCAGACGTGCTACAACTACTCCGCTTGTATATCAGTCGAGAAATTGGAATAACGGTGTATTCGTAGGTTCTATCATGGCTTCTGAAACAACTGCTGCCGCTACCGGTGCAGTAGGTCAGCTCCGTCACGATCCTATGGCTATGCTTCCGTTCTGTGGTTATCACATGGGCGACTACTTCAAGCACTGGTTTGAAATGGGCGAGATACTCGGCGACAAAGCACCGAAGATCTTTAATGTAAACTGGTTCCGTCTTGACGAGAACGGCAAGTTTATGTGGCCCGGCTTCGGCGACAACTTCCGTGTACTTGAATGGATCCTCAAGAGATGTGAAGGCAAGGCAGACGCAGAGGAAACACCTATCGGCTTTGTTCCAAGACCTGAGGATATCAACCTTGAAGGCCTTGATATGGATATCGAAACACTCAAGAAGATTCTTGTTGTTGACAAAGAGAAGTGGACAGCAGAGGCTGCTGAGATCGAGAATTACTATAAGATCTTTGGTGACAGACTTCCGAAGGAGCTTACAGCAGAGCTTGAAGGCTTGAAGGCAAGACTTGCTGAGTAATTTGATATTCAAATATTTTTCTGAATTTTAATATTATTAAATAAATAAAAATAACGGTTCATCAGATCGCAATATCTTTTGAACCGTTTTTTATTTTGTATTAAGGGTAGAATTGCAGCCGTTTTTGTTGTATAATATAAACGATAACTTTATTAGTAATTTGAAATGTTCATATATTTAGGGAAACACTGATTAAATCGAGTGCCCGTATCGCTTAGTCAAATTATTAGGCAAATTACACGAAACGACTGCGGTAATATTGACGTATTTCAAGGGAGATGAGTGCAATTTGACAAAAATATGCAAGCGAGGTGGGTGCTAAGTCCGCAGGACGTGATTTAATCAGTGGTTCCTTAGATATGCAATTGTTTGGAGGTATAATATGGCTTTAGATGGAATTTTTGTACACTTCTTGACACACGAGCTTAAAGAAAATCTTTTAAATGCCCGTGTTTCTCAGATACATCAGCCTAACAGAAACGAAATTATACTTGCCGTTCGTACAAAAAACGGTAATAAGAAACTATTGTTATCCGCCGGGGCTAATTCTCCCCGTGTTAGCTTTACCGAAAATGTTCCCGAAAATCCTGCAAGCCCGCCTATGCTCTGTATGCTTTTAAGGAAAAAGCTGTGCGGCGCAATTATTTGTGACGTCCGTCAACCCGATCTGGAGCGTATCATTTTTATTGATTTTGACGCTGCCGATGATCTGGGTGATCGTGTTAAACTTACGCTTGCTGTTGAAATAATGGGAAAATACAGCAACGTAATTTTTATTGATGATAATAATACAATTATTGACGCTTTGAAAAGGGTTGATCCTACTATGTCGTCAAAGCGTCTTGTACTGCCCGGTATGAACTACGAGCTGCCACCTTCGCAGGATAAATTAAGTCTGCTTGACGTTTCGGTGCAGGATATAATAAATAAAATGGCGTCTGAACGTCAGCCGGAAAAACTTGGTAAAGCACTTCTGAATACTATACTCGGTGTATCGCCGGTTGTTACAAGAGAGCTTGAGTACCTTGTAACAGGCGGTTGTGATGTTTATACAAATGAGCTTTCTTCTTCTCATATAAAAGCGCTGAGCTATTATCTTACAAAGCTTTATAATTCAATTCAAAATAATGATGCAGTTCCTTGCTGTATTTGCGAACCTAAGGGCAAGCCTAAAGATATTTCGTTTATGAATATCACGCAGTATGGCTCGGCTATGATCGTAAAGAAGTTTTCAAGCTTTTCTCAGCTGCTTGATACCTTTTATCTTGAACGTGACCGCGACGAGCGTATGAAAGCAAAGGGGCAGGATCTGTTAAAGCTTTTGTCTAACGCTTACGAACGTACCGCGCGTAAAATAAATACTCAGACAGCAGAGCTTAAACAGTGCGCTGACAGAGATAAGCTTCGTATTTACGGCGACTTGATACAGGCGAATTTGTACCGCATTGAAAAGGGTATGCCTTTTGTAGATGTTGAGAATTTTTATGATGAAAATATGCCGACTGTTCGTATAAAGCTTGATGTTACAAAATCGCCCTCGCAAAATGCTCAGAAGTATTATAAGGATTATCGCAAGGCTAAAACTGCCGAGCAGGTTCTCTCGGAACAAATAAAAATGGCAAAAGACGAGATCGTTTATATTGACAACGTGTTCGACTCTCTGAGCCGTGCGCATACAGAAAGAGAGCTTGCGGAAATACGATCAGAGCTGAGTATTACCGGTTATATAAAAGCGTCTAAGAATAAAGCAAAGGAGCAAAAGCCCCTGCCGCCTTTGCGCTTTTTTACTACTGACGGCTTCGAGGTGCTTGTAGGTAGAAATAACAGACAAAATGATACTCTTACGCTGAAAACAGCGAATAATAATGATCTGTGGTTTCATACAAAGGATATTCCCGGTTCGCATACTATTCTTGTAACGGCAGGGAAAACTCCGTCTGAACAGGCTATTGTACAGGCGGCGAGAATTGCGGCTTATCATAGCAAGGCAAAGGAAAGCTCGCAGGTTCCCGTTGATTATACCGAGATAAGAAACGTAAGCAAACCGCAGGGCGCAAAACCCGGAATGGTTATTTTTGTTAAGAATAAAACTCTCTATGTTTCGCCGGCAATAGATTTTGATGAATGACGGTTTACGGTTAGAATCTGATTTTTATCACACAATAATAATTACAAAATATTTTTGTTTGGAGTTTGTATAGTAGAATTTATGATATACATTAAAGAATATGATTACAGCGCCCTTTCAAGAGGTGAAAAGAAAAAAGCAGAATCGAAAAACGCACGCAGACTTTTGTATCTTGCGATAAAAGCAGAACATTCAATCAGCTCACAGCACCTCACAATGAGTAAGGGCGAGTTTGGAAAACCGTTTTTTTCGCAGTATCCCGACATACATTTCAACATAAGTCACAGCGGTGATTACGCAGCAGTTATGGTGAGCCGCTTTGAATGTGGCGTCGATATTCAGAAAATAAAAGAGGTCAAGCAAAGTGTTGTACGTAAGATATGCAGTTATGAGGAATTGCGTTTTATCGAAAACAGCGCTGATAAAGACCGTGCTTTTATCACACTCTGGGCGTTAAAGGAAAGCTTTGTTAAGGCTGTCGGAAAGGGTTTGAGCTTTGATCTTTCAAAGGTGAATTTTTGCATTGTGACACACGGCGGAGAGATCACCGAAATTCAATGTAATCAAAAGGGTAGTTTTTTTGTGAAGAATTTGGACGAGTACATTCTTGCGGCGTGTACTCTCGGAGAGGTTGCTTTATATGAGTGAATTTGTTGTTTTTGAAAATGTTTATAAACGGTATAAAATGGGCGAAGTCGTTATTACCGCTGTTGACGGCATTTCATTTGAAATCAAACAGGGCGAATTTGCCGTTGTTGTCGGCAGCAGCGGCGCAGGAAAAACTACTGTGCTTAATATTCTTGGCGGTATGGATAGCTGTGACCAGGGCAATATTACAGTAGGCGGTAAGTCTATAAGCACACTTGACGAGAGAGGACTTGCCACATACCGCAGATTTGACATAGGCTTTGTTTTTCAGTTCTATAATCTTGTGCCTAACCTTACCGCAAAGGAAAATGTAGAGCTTGCCTCTCAAATATGCAAAGACCATAAAGACGCTGTTGAATGTCTGAAAAGCGTCGGTCTTGAAGAACGTATAAATAACTTTCCCTCGCAGCTTTCCGGCGGTGAGCAGCAGCGTGTTTCTATCGCAAGGGCGCTTGCAAAAAAACCAAAGCTTTTGTTATGCGACGAGCCTACCGGCGCACTCGACTATAATACGGGCAAACAGATATTAAAGCTTTTGCAGGATACTTGCAGGTCAGAGGGTATGACCGTTGTTCTCATCACTCATAATCAGGCTATTACTCCAATGGCTGACAGAGTTATCACAATGAAAAGCGGTAAGGTAGTCAGAAATGTTGTAAATCCGTCGCCGCTTGACGTATCTCTTATTGAGTGGTAAAGGCGGTGATTATTGTATGACTGCCGCTTTGCGCAAAAATGTTTTAAAGGATATAAGCAAAACTAAAGCACGCTTTATCTCTATTATGCTTATTGTTGCTCTCGGAGTAGGCTTTTTTACGGGTATTAAGGCTGCTGCACCGTCAATGAACGCTTCGGCAGAGCAGTATTATAAAGAAAACTATCTTATGGATATTCGCCTTTTGTCTACTGTCGGATTCAGTGACAAAGACGTTGAAGAAGCTTTGAAGCTTGAACATGTTAAAAAGGTTTCGCCTTCGTATTATACCGACGCTGTTATCAATTCAAGCGGTTCGGGAAGTGTTATCAGATTGTACTCCAACATTGATGAGGACGAAAACGGTATCGCATTAAACAAGCCTATTGTTCACGAGGGCAGGCTGCCTGAAAAAACGGGCGAAATTGCACTCGAAATCACCACCTTCGGTACGGGGGGCGGCTATTCCTTGGGAGATGTTATCACCCTCGAACCGCAGATAAGCGGAGAACATATGGACGATAAGCTTGAAAGTCTGGAATATACCGTTGTAGGCTTTGTGCAGACTCCTTTGTATGTTAGCTTTGAGAGGGGAACAACATCTGTCGGCAGCGGAAAAATACATATGTACGGTATTGTGTGCAGCGAGGAATTTAAGGCTGACAGATATAGTCAGCTTTATGTGCTCACAGATTATACAGACACACATTCACAAACGCTTGATGATGATTACAACAGCTTTATTGATTCACTAAAGCCGCAGTTTGAAAGCTTAGCGGAAAAACGTGCCGGCTTGTTTGATGTGGAGTATCTGAACGACGCAAAGCAAAAGCTTGCAGACGCCGAAAACACACTCGACAGTGAACGAGATAAAGCCGAAAAAGAGCTTGCAGACGCAAAAGAAACGCTTGATAATGCCGAGAAGGAATATAACGAGAAAATAACAGACGGTCAGAAGCAGCTTGATGACGCAAAAGAAAAAATACAGACCGGAAAAAAACAGATCGAACAGGGATATATTGATTTAGATAACGGCATTAAGCAGGGACAGGCAAAGCTTGACAATGCACAAATTCAGCTTGATAACGCAAAGCAGGCGCTAAAAGACGGCAAAGCCGAATTTAATACACAGATAGCAGATGCGCAGTCGCAGCTTGATCTTGCCGAGAGAGAATATAACAAGGGGCTTGAAACATACAATAACGGACTGTCGCAGTTTAACAGAGAAACAGCGCCGGCAAAGGCGGCTTTAGCGCTTATGAAAAGCAGATATGATTCTGCACTTAACGTCTTTCAAAATATAACAAAGCCGTCACATCAAAGAGTTATAAACGACGCTCAGAGTAATATTGACAGCGCAAGCAAAGAAAAAGCCGAGCTTGAACAAAAGCTTGAACAGGCTCAGACAGAAGCAGAAAAAGCTTCTTACAGGCTGCAAATAGCTTTGTGCGATACTGTTATTGAAGGCAATCAAAGAATTATTGACCGTGAACAGGAAAGACTCGATAGTGCTGAAAGTGATGTAAACGACATAAAAAAAGAGTATGATGACGCATTATCGCAGTATGAAGAACAAACAGCCGAGCCTTTAAAACAGCTTGAGGAGGCGAAAGCTCAGCTTGACAGCGCAAAAGAACAGATAGACAGCGGCAAAGCAGAGCTTGCAGAGCAAAAGGCTTTAGGGGAGGCACAGCTTGCGCAGGCGCAGGAGGAGATAAACGCAGGCACACAGGCGTTGTCTGACGGCAGACAGGAGTTAATACAAAAAAAGAACGAAGGCAGACAAAAGCTTAAAGACAGCGAAAAGCAGATAAAGCAAGCCGAGGAGGATTATCTGAACGGCAAAGACGAGTTTGAAAAGCAAAAGCTTGAAGGCAGACAAAAGCTTGACGACGCAAAAAAAGAGTACGAAGAAAAAAAGGAGGAGGCTTTATTAAAGCTTTCTGACGCTCAGGCGGATATCGACAGGGCAAAAGAAAAGCTTGCAGATCTAAGCGAACCCGAATGGTACTTCTTTACAAGACGTGATAATCCCGGTTATTTGTCGCTTATCGATGACACAACAAGAGTTGACGCAGTAGGCGTTGTTTTTCCGCTTTTCTTTTTGCTTGTTGTGGCTTTGGTGTGCATTACCACTCTTACAAGACACGTTGACGAAAAGCGAACGGAGATCGGCACGCTGAAAGCGCTGGGGTACTCAAACGCTTCTATAAAATCGCAGTTTGTGTTCTATTCCGCAGCGGCGTCGCTTGTCGGCTGTATTCTGGGTGTAGCGCTGGGTATGTTCACGCTGCCGAGGGTAATATACAATGCTTACGGTATTATGTATATGCTTATAGACTTAAAGCTTGTAGTACCCATAGCGAATGTTATTGTTGCCGTACTCACGGCTTTTGCGTGTACTACGATCGTTGCTCTGTTTACGTGTTCAAAGGCGCTCAGAGAAAAGCCGTCAGAGCTTATGCGCCCGAAAGCGCCTAAAACCGCAAAGAGAATTCTGCTTGAAAAAATTCCGTTTATCTGGAACAGAATGAATTTCACATCAAAGGTGACCGCAAGAAATATTGCAAGGTATAAGGCTCGTTTCTTTATGACAGTTATTGGTGTGGCAGGCTGTACGGCGCTCATACTTACGGGCTTCGGACTTAAAAACTCTATCGGAGCAATTGCAGAAAAACAGTTTGACGAAATTTTTACGTATGATCTTATAGCCGTTCTGGAAAATGAAGATACGGCTCACCGTCATAAGGAACTGCTTGAAAGTATAAAAAACAGCGAATATGTTGATACCGCTATGCTTGAACGTCAGACGGCTGTCGAGGTAAAAGCGGAAAACGGTGATGAGCTTACAGATGATGTGTATCTGATAGTACCTGAGGACGAAAATGCGAGAAAAGAGCTTATACATATAAGAGAGCCAAAGTCGGGCGCACCTATCGAGTTTAAATCGGACGGCGCAGTTATTACGCAGAAAATGGCAGATGTTTTAAAGCTTTCGCCGGGGGATACCTTTACGCTTACCGACAATAACAGGCAGTACAGAGTAAAAGTCAGCGCAGTTGCCGAAAACTACATTTACAGCTATGTTGTTATGAATCCCGAATACTACGAGAGCGTATACGGAAAAGCGCCTCTTTATAATATGATATTGGGATCAATGAATGATGAAACGGACGAAAACGAACGTAAACTTGGCGCTTTGTGCCTTGACAAAGACGGCATAGTTGCTGTATCATTTATTAGTGGAAGTATAAAAAGCTTTAACGATACCGTAAAAAGTCTTGATATGGTCATTCTTGTACTGCTCGTTTGCGCAGGTCTGCTCGCTGTTGTGGTGCTTTATAATCTTACTAATATTAATATTGCAGAGCGTGTGCGTGAAATTGCCACGATCAAGGTTCTGGGCTTCTATAACGGCGAAACGTGTGCTTTTGTTTACAGAGAGAATATTATTCTTACTCTGTGCGGTATTGTTTCAGGACTTTTCGTCGGCGTTGTTCTTCACAGGTTTGTCATTCTCACTATCGAGATAAACAAAACTATGTTTGCAAGAGATATTGCGCCGCTGAGCTTTTTGCTTGCCGCTGTGCTGACCGCTGTTTTTGCGGCGGCTGTAAACTTTGTTATGTATTTTAAAATCAAAAAGATAGATATGGTAGAATCTCTTAAAAGTATAGAGTAGAAAGAAGATATGTGTATGAAGAAAACGATCTTTAGAATATGTTCTGTTTTGCTTGCGGCTGCAATGCTTTGTTCGGCGGCAGGCTGTAATAATAAGAAGCCGGAAGAAAGCGCTGCTACTGCTGATACTGCTTCAAAAGCTGAACAAACCGTATCAGCCGCAGCAGATGATTCTGACGAGGGCAGGCATAAGGACTATGACCAACAGACAGCACAGGCGGAGTATTCAAACGGCTATCTGATCGTCAATCAGGACGGAAACAGTCGTGCTTTGGAAATGTTTACCGGAGAAGAAGAAGCGACTCAGTTTTATTCAAACGAGCTTAATACAATGAAAGAAAGACTCGGATCAAAAGTAAATGTTTATTCTATGACGGTACCTTCCGCATGCGAGTTTTACTGTCCTTCAAATTACAGAAATGATATCGACAGTCAGAAAAAAATCATTCAGAGTATCGGAGAAAGCCTGATAAATATTCAGAATATAGACTTGTGCGAAACGTTTTCAAATCATAATGCGGAGAATATCTATTTCAGAAGCGATACAAGATGGGCTCAGTTAGGCGCATATTATGCAGGCAAAGCCTTTGCGAAAAAAGCGGGCGTAGATTATGCTGATATCTCGAAGTATAATAAGAAGTCAGAAAAAGAGTACCTCGGTAATATGCAGCTTTTTCTTGATAATGAAACGCTTGATAAGCTGAAGCTTACTCCCGATATTTTTACGTATTATGAACCGTCTGTGCAGTATAAGACGTACTATTACGACGAAAACTTTGAGTTTCTGACAGAGGGCGACTTCTTTGACGAGGTAAAGGATTCTTTGTATGAATCGTACTACAAGGGCGGCTTTTACTCTCTTAAAGTTACTTCTGATGTTAAAAACGGCAGAAAGCTTATTGTAGTAAAGGAAAATGCAACTACGGCGCTTATTCCGTTTTTGTTCGGCTCTTTTGAGGAAGTGTATGTTGTTGATATCGACTATACCGAAACAAATCTTGTAGAGATGATAGAGGATTTTAAAATTACAGATCTGCTCTATGCCGTTACAACTAATACCGCAATTGGTACTCGTGCATATCAGCTCGAAACGCTGAGATCTCAGGCAACTCACGGACGTCTTGAAGATAATGCAACAGATGTTGACAATACCTCTGAAAAATCAACCGAAAAGGATACTGAAAATTCTGACGGAGAAGATAATACCCCTCAATATGATGTCGGACTTAATAATATCGTAAGCGAATATGTACCAGATGAAAACGACAACGGCGAGGCGTACGATAACGGTGACGGCGGCGGTGACGATAATTACGAGTATGACTACAATAATGAGGTTGAGTATTACGAAGAATAAAGGAGTGTATACTAATGAAGAAAGCAATTGGTATTATTTCTGCTGTATATGCATTATTTCTGCCTTATATAATACTCTCATTAATATCTTTTCTGTTTGACGATATCGAGAATATGACTCGCTTGAAGTTTATTCTGTTTTTAGTTCTTATAATTCTGGCTTGCGGCTTAGGTGTGCTTGCCTGTGTGATGTATAATTATTCAGCATATATCTCACTGAATGAAAGAACAGCGGCTATATACGCCATAATATTAAGAATATGTCATTTGCCTGCTCATGTGCTGATGATACTTGTATTTATGGGATTTATGAATCCTTTTCTGCTTATAGTAAGCTGGGTGCCGCTGGCTGTGAGTTTTACTTTGCTTGTGTATTCGGGTTGTATGAATATAGGCACTTGTATTACTCTTTTCAAAAAACGAAGGTGCAGCTTAATGGCTGTGGTGATATACATAGTTTTGAGCTTTATTTACATCGTTAATATTATCGCCGCATTTTTTCAGGCATATTCTGCCTTTGAATCAGACGAGGTGAAAAAATGGAAAGGTAACGGGGGTGTGCTAAATTAAACCGGGTAATTTCTTTTTCTTACTCTGCTGTATTGCCGTATCTTGTACTGATGGCATTCATGATGCCGAGCATTATAGGCGTTGAGAAAATTACGATAATAATATCTTTTGTTATCATAAGGGACAAGTGCAGTATAAAAAAAGCAGCGTTTTTTTGTCTTTCGGGTTTTGTTATTATTCTAAATGTGG
>JAFPLH010000040.1 GCA_017402845.1 Clostridia bacterium | reverse complement strand
TTTAAAATCGCCGGGTGCAGTCTGCCGGTGGCAGACGTTGCCGCAAGGCAACAGCACCGACCGAGCCGGCAGGCGAGACTCATACTGACGTATGTCAAGATTTTTTGTGCAATATGACGGCTGAAGATACGGTGCAGATGGGCGGCATGAGGTTTTTAGAGGTGCCCTATATATCATAAACAAAAGTCTATCTGAAAGGGTAGACTTTTTTTAATTAATGAATTATAACTTTTTTGTAATTTGCTGTTTCTTTTTTGTTTCAAATATGTTATTATTATATTATATTTATTTTGAAAGGGTAGGTGAGCTAATTGGGTGAGGATAGTTTTTTTGACGCATTGTTCCGAGTGATGTGGGATCTTGAAACGGATATATTCGCCGAACCCGACAGAACTCTTGCCCTTCTTGCGGATATTGTGCCGAAATGTAAAAAGCAGCGTTATCGACTGCGTGCAATGTATGATTGCGGAGCGATGGATTATATTGAAAAAGCGATCGCAAACCGCAAAAAGTACGAAAAATATATGTGCGAAGCTGTAAACGCTATTGCTGACGGAATGAATATCAGTACGGAAAAAGCAGTTTTTTCAGTGAATGTAATAATAAATCTCTGGAATGGTGAACTTCCCGAAATAGATGAGTACATGGAAGATGAAGAACCCGAAGATGATGAAGAAATAATATTTGACGACGACGAGGAGTACTCAGACGGCAGCGGTACATCTGATGAATCGGATGATTTCGATATTGGCGTAATATTTCCCGAAGATGATTCAAACAAACAGGTTGAAAACGAGAATGATAAAGGCGGTGGAGAAGAAATGTTGTTTTTGCAAGATACAGTGACCGATACAGAACAAACTGAAGAACAGAATAATAACCCTCCTCAGCAAGAGCCTGCCGAGGGCGATAACGGTGGCAAGGGCGGCGACAGCGGAGAAGGCGGTGAAAGCACCGAAGCCAAAGAGCCTATTTTGATCAAATTGGTAAACAGTTGGTGCAGATGTTCTTTTGAAGACGGCAGACCTTTTATGTTTGCCTGCCCGATCGGTTGGTTAATGATATTGCTTTGCAGTTTCTTAGGAAGCTTTATGGTGTATGATATCCCATTGGGCGATAAGCTTGTAGTACCCACCTTTGCTTTTATGTTTTCTGTTCTCACAGCAAAAAGGCTTTACCGCTTTGAGAGTGTAGGAAGATTCAGTATATTGATCTCGGTGTTTTATCTTGTTGCAATGTTCCGTTCGCTATGGGTAGGCGGAGCAGAATTTCGGTATATTTGTATTGTAGTCGAAATTGCTGCTATGGCAGTATTCAACAGCGGAAGAATAGGAGATTTTCTTGACGGCAGCAAAAAGCGTCCCGGTTTGGCTTATACTTTGATAGTATTATTCTCCTGTATAGTTACAGCAGGCGCTTATGCAGTACAGCATGTAACAGTGTAAGCAGCAAAGTATAAATAATTTCCTTTTAGTTAATAAAATCATAAAATATTGATAAAAATTTGCCGATATAATTATTGTTGTTTTAGGGTGATAAATGATGAGTGAACAAAGAAAAAGAATATTTAAAGACGCTTTGTTTATAATTCCTTTTTTATTGGTTGTGACAGTTTTGTCACTCGGATTAATGTTTTTAACAGGCAGAGATGCAAAGGCAATAATGCAGCTTGTAACAGAGAATTTCAACTCGAATCAAGATATGAGTGTAAGCGTATATACAGAATCATTCGCCCCGAAAAAATATACACTTAAATACTCCGAAATATCAGATAGTGAAAATGAGCCGTATGCAGTTTATGTACTCAATAAAAAAGGAGACGATCCTACCGAAACATTGACGCTTTCTAAGCAGTGCGACGGTTTCGAGGCGGGAGTTTATAAAATAGAATGGTTTCATCAGGAACAATACGTTACGTTTACTCCGCTTGATTATGACGCTCAGACAGTGTCTTATCAGGTTGCCGAACAGCCCTTTATGTATGAATATGTAAAGTCGTACTCTTGGGATAATCTGCTTTCAACAAGCGGTGCAACGTATGAGGTAGTAAAAGGCTATAAGCTATTAGGTTTTATTAGTGCGTTTACATGGGACAGCGAAACAAGCCAGAATATTTTGTGGGGACTTGGCGGTAATCCGCAGGAGCTGTATATTTATTCCAATGTTGCAGAACAAAGTAAAAAAATAGCAGTATCAAAATGATGAGGGGAGATAAAATGCCCGGTTTAAATAAAGGGGATATCATAGCTTTAAAAAACGGAAAGACTGCCAAGATTTGCTCAAAGTTGGGCGAAGGCGGACAAGGCAGCGTCTTTTTGGCAGAGATAAACGAAAAAAAATATGCTTTGAAGTGGTATCATAAGGGTACTGTAAAACAGCCAGATATTTTTTACCGAAATCTTGAAAACAACATAGAACAAGGCTCTCCGTCAGACGCTTTTGTTTGGCCTATTTATCTGACAGTCAAGAATGACGGTGAGTTTGGATATGTAATGAATTTGATGCCGAATAATTATAAAAGCTTTACTGACTTTTTACTTACAAAGGAGAAGTTTTCTTCTATATCGGTTGTTGTAAATGCAGCGCTCAATATTACAAATGCTTTCAGAGAGCTGCACCGCAGAGGTTTTTCGTATCAGGATCTGAACGACGGAAACTTTTTTATTGATCCTAAAACGGGTGATGTACTGATATGCGATACCGATAATGTCGCACCATACGGCGAAGCGTTGGGTATTGCCGGAAAAGCCCGCTATATGGCTCCAGAGGTAGTGCGAAATATTACAGCACCGGACGTTATGACAGACAGATTCTCTCTTGCTGTAATTCTATTCAGGCTGCTGTTTTTAGATCACCCCTTAGAGGGAAAGCGTACTCTTTGCCCGTGTCTTACAGAAAAGCTTGAACAAAAGTTTTACGGTGTTTCACCGCTGTTTATTTATGATCCTTACGACACCTCTAACATTCCGGTAAGAGGTGTTCACTGTAATGTAATACGACTTTGGAAGTATTATCCTAAATTCATTAAAGATAAATTTATCTATTCTTTCTCGCAGGAGTGTCTGCATGGCAGTCAGCGCAGATTGACCGATAACGATTGGCAAATAGCATTTACACGTTTAAGAGATTGTATAATCACATGTCCGTGCGGCAGCGAAACATTTATTGATCTGAAAGCAGATAGTTCTGTTTGTATAAATTGCGGCAGAAAGATTCCCAGACCGCCTGTTTTGAAGTCAAAAAAGTATGCGGCTGCACTTTTTCCGGGAAATAAGCTGTACCGTTGTCATACAATTGAAGACAGCGACGATTATACAGAAGTTACAGCGTCGGTAGTTCGCAGCAAAAACCGCCCGAATGTATGGGGCTTGAGAAATTTAAGCGACAATACATGGAATGTGACTTTAAAAGACGGCACAACGACAGAGGTTCCGAACGGAAAAGTTCAGATCATAGTAAACGCACATAAAATTGATTTCGGTAATTGTATAGGAGAGTTGGAGTTTTAACGGAGGGCATTATTAATGGCAGGAATATATGATGATGTTGTAGAGGTAGCACGCAGAACAATGGTTTTGTTCTTTGTGGTTGATACATCAGGCAGTATGGAGGGTGCAAAGATAGGCACCCTGAATCAGGCGATAGAAGATATTATACCGGAAATTACAGATATTTCAGAGAATAACGCAGATGCAGAAATAAAGGTTGCAGTGCTTGAGTTTTCAAATGGTGCAAAGTGGATAACTCCCACACCTATACCGGCGCAGGACTTTACTTGGGCATATCTGAACTCAGGCGGTATGACAGACTTTGGCGAGGCGTGCAAAGAATTAAATGAAAAGCTTTCGAGAAATTCGTTTATGAGTGATATTACCGGTTCTTTTGCCCCTGCAATATTTCTGTTGTCAGACGGTGCGCCAACAGACAACTATCAGCCAAACTTAGAGGCTTTGCAGCAAAATAACTGGTTTAAAAAGGCGATCAAAGTTGCCGTTGCTATCGGAAGCGACGCAAACAAAGACGTACTTGCAGAGTTTACAGGAAATGCAGAGGGCGTTTTGACGGTACACAGCCCCGAAGCATTAAAAAAGATGATAAGGTTTGTTTCGGTAACGTCATCACAGATAGGTTCCCGAAGTGCTGCAGTCGGCAATACAGCACCCGACGAGGTAGTATCTAAACAAAATGTATTTTTAGAGCAGGTAAATGTAGCTTATAATAACGGCGATTTTGAAGATGAGAGTATTGAGTGGTAATGTATTATGAAGTATAAAGCATATAATTTTACCGTAATGGGAGCAAGTCATAAAAAGGCAAAGAAACCGTGTCAGGATGCGTCTGTAAGTATCAATAAAGATGATTATATACTTACAGCGGTATGTGACGGACACGGGGGAGAAGATTATTTTCGTTCCGACAGAGGCAGCGAATTTGCAGTAAAAGCAGTTCGCCGGTGTATGAATGATGAGAACATAATACCAATGCTTGCTTTTTATGCAGAAGACGACGTAAGGGTAAACGAAATGCTTTTGCAGCTTGAAAAAAGTATTATTTGCGAGTGGAACGAGCTTGTTGAAAAGGATTATGCAGAAGATCCGTTCACAGAAGAAGAACTTGAAAATGTCAATCCGAGAATGAGATTCAGATACGCAATAGGCGAAAAAATAGAGTGTGCATACGGTACAACAATGCTGGTGAATGTTATTACGGAGAATTATTGGTTCGGAATACATATAGGCGACGGCGAATGTGTTACAGTTGACGATGAGGGTAATTTCTTTCATCCGATACCGCATGACGATAATTGTGTATTTAATTATACAACGTCGATTTGTGACAGAACAGCTATTTATAATATGCGTCATCATTTCAGCACCACACTTCCGAAAGCGTTGTTTATTGCAAGCGATGGTGTAGACAATTGTTTTGCAACACATGACCGCCTGCACGACTTTTACTCAATGATAATGCGGTCATTTGAAAGCTCCGGCGAGCTTGGAGCAATCGTAGAACTGCTTGATTATCTACCTACAATGTCTAAAAAGGGCAGCGGTGACGATATTTCACTTGGTATAATACTTGGGGTGTGAAGAAATGAATGCTTTTGAAGAATCCCCGGAAATACTACGAGATTTCCTGATGTATTTAAGCGTTGTCAAAGGTAAATCGCCTGCCACGGTAAATGAATATTTTTTGGATTTACGTACATTCTTCAGATATTTAAAGATATCGAGAGGCTTGGCGAAAAAAGATGAAGACATTTTGCAAATGGATATTAAAGATGTAGACGAAGCATTGATAAAATCTGTCATCCTGAATGACGCATACGGGTTTATGCTGTATTTAAAGAATGACCGCAACAATAAAGAGCTTGCAAGAGCAAGAAAGGTGTCTGCACTATCTTCATTTTTTAAATATCTGACCAACAGGAAAATGATCATTGACAAAAACCCGATGGAAGAGCTCGAAGCACCGAAAGCAGGAAAAAGACTTCCGAAATACTTGTCACTCGACCAATGCTATGAACTGCTGAACGCTGTTGACGGTCAGTTTAAAGAGCGTGATTATTGTATTCTGGTGTTATTCCTGAATTGCGGAATGAGAGTTTCAGAGCTTTGTTCAATAAACTACAACAGTATACACGACAATAAGCTGAATATCATAGGAAAGGGCAATAAGGAGAGAAAGGTTTATCTCAATAAAGCCTGTTTAGATGCGATAGATGCATATATGAAGGTGCGCCCCGCAGACGGAATTAAAGACAGATATGCTTTGTTTATCAGTCAGAGGGGTACAAGACTAAGTGTAAAATCGGTTCAGGCTATGGTGAATAAATACCTTGAAAAAATTGGTCTTGGCGGTCAGGGTTACTCGGTGCATAAGCTGCGGCATACGGCTGCAACTTTAATGTATCAATACGGCGGTGTAGATATAAGAATACTCAAAGAGATCTTGGGGCATGAAAACCTTGCAACAACAGAAATATATACGCATTTGTCAGATACGCAAATGGAGCAGGCAGTAAATTCAAATCCGCTTGCAAAACTGAATGTAAAAAACAAATCCTCCGAAAAATGAATTTCGGAGGATATTTTTCTACTAAAAGGTAATAGTTTACAGAGATCGTATATTATCTTTGGGGCAGTTCTAAAAACCTAATGTCGTTCAGATGTGCCGTAGA
>JAFPLH010000039.1 GCA_017402845.1 Clostridia bacterium | reverse complement strand
CGGCACCTGCTCCTGCTCCTGCTCCGGCACCTGCTCCTGCTCCGGCACCTGCTCCTGCTCCTGCTCCTGCTCCGGCACCGAAGAAAGCTCCCGGTGTTATCACCATTAACGGTATAAAGGTTTCTGCTCCGCTTGTAAATCCTCTTGAAGAAGATTTAGAGCCGCCGGCATACTCCTCAAAGCTTGCAGACGAACCGCTTGCACGCAAGAGTGATGATGACATGGGATTTGATAACGACTCATTGTTTGACTTATCAGATCTTATTGCAGATAAGCCTGAGCCTGCACCTGCAAAGCCTGCAATGAAGCAGTCTATACAGTTCCAGGCAGCTCAGACAAAGACTATCGCACGTGAGCTTGAGATAGAGCATGACTATTCTGTTGCAAAGATACTCAGAGAAAAGCTGAACGAAAGCTTCAGCGAGCTTGCAAGAATGATCGTTACAGCCGACGCTATCTATGCAGAGTTTGACGCAAATACAAAGCACATACTCATTGACGGCAACAGCAGAGGACACATCTTCTCAGAGCGTGAGTTTGCAGACAAATCAGCTGCTAACTTCAAAGCTAACGGCTACGAGGTATACATCAAGGAATACACAAGAGCAAACATCTTTGATATGCTGTTTGAGTATAAGCGTCATGGTATTCAGGATCTTGTACTTGACGAGACTGAGAAGTGGGTTATCATTTCAACTGAGACTCTTTCTGATATGCTTGATGTAAGCGTTAGAGATTACGTTAAAATTCAGGTAACGAATCCCGGTTTGATGTTCAACATGACTACACTTTCACAGAAAATGCAGTTCAAGACAGACAACCCGAAGCGTAAGGACGAGATCAACTCGCTTAGAAAGCTGATGATTAGAGAGCTTACAGGCGCACGTTATATTCTGCCGCTTGCAGAGGACAACAAGCCTATCACAAGACCGGGCAAAGACGGTCAGACCTACATTCTGATATTTGCAGACGAATTCGAGATGAACAACGAGCTTGGAAGAAACTCCGGTGTTATCAAGGATTACGAGATACTCACCTACAAAGAGATCATTAAGAGATACACGGTTATGGCTAACACTATTCCGGTGCTCAACTATGGTTCTTTGAGCTTTAAGTTTACAGATCAGAACTGCGATCTTATCAACAGAGTTATGAATCAGTAATTACTGTATATAAAACCAAATAATTATCCCGTACAAGATTTGAATGTCTTGTACGGGATCTTTTTCAGCAATAAGATTTTGTGCGGTTATGCTATAACTTACAGACCACAGGCAATTTCATATAAAATTACCTGTGGTCTTTCACGAATCAAATATTATCTTGTTCTTCTATCTTTGTAAAGTTACCAAACTTTCTGAATCTGTGATATCTGTTGTCTAAAAGCTGCGAAGTCGGCTGACCTGCAAATTCTTTGAGATCCTTTTTAAGCTGATGTCTGATAGATTTGCACATCTTATCAAAATTATCAAAATCCTCGGTTATTATGCCCTCGATAACCTTGAATTCTCTCATGTCGGAGGCTGTTATTTTCAGACATGCTGCTGCGTCTGCGACCTTGTTGCTGTCCTTCCACAAGATACTTGCACAACCCTCAGGTGATATTACGGAATAAACCGCATTTTCAAGCATATATACCTTATCAGCCGTTGCAAGTGCAAGAGCGCCGCCGCTTCCGCCTTCGCCTATTACAATAGTAATAACAGGTGTTGCAAGTCCCATCATTTCAAGAATGTTTTCTGCAATTGCCTGTCCCTGACCTCTCTCCTCAGCCTCAGCGCCGCAAAATGCGCCGAGTGTATCTACAAAGCAGATTACAGGACGATGAAACTTTTCAGCCTGCTTCATAAGTCTTAACGCTTTTCTGTAACCCTCCGGCTTAGGGCAGCCGAAATTCTTTGCAAGTCTTGTTTGCAGGTCTGTGCCTTTATCTATGGCAATAAAAGTAGCGGGAGTATTCTCGTCAAGATATCCGATGCCGCTGTATATTGCGGCGTCGTCACCGTATCTTCTGTCGCCGTGAAGCTCGATTATATTTTTAAATATCTGATTTACATAAGCACTTCCTGTCGGTCTTGTGCTTGCTCTCGCTGTTTTCAGCTTTTCATACGGAGTCATTCTCTCCCACCCTTCCCTGAATGAATATTTAGAATATTTGTTAATGTTTCTCTCAGATTTTCTCTCGGAACAATTGCGTCTACAAAGCCGTGTTCAAGTAAAAACTCTGCACTCTGGAAATTATCCGGCAGCTTTGATCTTGTTGTCTGTTCAACAACTCGTCTGCCCGCAAAGCCTACAAGCGCTTTAGGCTCGGCAATTATGATATCACCTTGCATTGCAAAGCTTGCAGTACAGCCGCCTGTTGTAGGATCTGTGAGTACAGTCACATACAGATTGCCGGCATTTGAATGACGTTTTACCGCACCTGATACCTTAGCCATCTGCATAAGTGAAATTATACCCTCCTGCATTCTTGCGCCGCCCGAAGCTGTGAATCCGATAACCGGCAGATTGTTCTCGGTAGCATACTCAAAGATCGAGGTTATTTTCTCGCCAAGAACAGATCCCATACTTGCCATCATAAAGCGTGAATCCATTACAAAGTAAGCAAATTCGTTTCCGCCGAGTCTTGCTGTGCCCACAACAACAGCGTCCTTTTCGCCGGTAGATTTTTTCGACTTTTCAAGCTTATCTGCATATCCCGGAAATTCGAGAAAATCCTTGCTTTCAAAGTTGTCGAACATCTCTTTGTTAGACTTTCTGTCTGCTAAAAGCGCAACTCTTTCTTTACCGCCCAAGCGGAAGTATTTTCCGCACTGGGGACAGATCATATTGTTTCTCAAAAGCTGGTGCTTGCTGTTTTCGCTGTTGCAGCTTTTGCACACTACTGTTGCGTTTTCGGTCTTTCTTATAAATGACTCTACATCGGGCAATTGACTTGTACTCTGTATAAAGTTCGTAATATTAGTAAAGAAATTTGACATTATCTTCCCTCCGAATAAATACTTACTTTACAAGCGCAAACGAAAACTCTGCGCTTACACAAAGCTTTCCGTTTACAAAGGCTTTACCCTGTGCAAAATAAAACGCACCCTTTGAGCGTGTTATTTTGCACTCTGTTTCTATGGTATCGCCCGGTACTACCTTATTCTTGAACTTTACGTTATTAAGTCCGGTAAAGTAAGGAGTCGCTCCCTCTGCCACCTCAGACAGCAAAACACAGCTTGATTGTGCGAGTATCTCGCAAAGTATCACGCCGGGTACTACGGGATTTCCCGGAAAATGTCCCTTTAAGAAAAACTCCTCGCCCGTGATGTGCTTTTTTCCGTATGCTGCACCGTCTTTTACCTCCGCTTCGTCTATCAGAAGCATATTATCACGGTGCGGTATGATATTCTTTATTTCTTCGATATTCATTTTTGCACCTCATTATTTAACAAGCTGAAAGGCAAGGCAAGCATTGTGTCCGCCAAAGCCGAGATTTGTAGAAAGCGCAAGCTCGATCTCAGTGTTCACAGCCGTATTAGGTGTATAGTTCAAATCGCACTCCTCATCAGGTTCAACGTAATTTATCGTCGGCGGTACGGTATTATACCTCAAAGCATTTATTGCGGTAATAGCCTCAATAGCGCCTGCCGCACCAAGCATGTGACCTGTCATAGACTTAGTAGAGCTGATATGGAGCTTGTATGCGTCGTCACCGAAAACATTCTTAAAGGTTGTTGTTTCGGTAAGATCGTTAAGATGTGTACCTGTGCCGTGTGCGTTAATATATATCTTATCAGCAGAAACAGCGGCTAAGTCTTTCATAGCCTCTTTAACTGCATTAGCCGTTGCAAAAGCCTGCGGATCGGGTGAGGTTACGTGATATGCGTCACAGGTTGAGCCGTAGCCGACGATCTCTGCATATATTTTTGCACCTCTGTTTACTGCGTGTTCGTACTCCTCAAGAATGAGAGCCGCTGCGCCCTCGCCCATTACAAAGCCTCTCCTGCGCTTGTCAAACGGAATTGAAGCAGTATCTCTTGTGGGTGCGTCGGACAATGCCTTGCACTGACCAAATGCCGCAATACCAAACGGAGTTAATGCAGCCTCTGTACCGCCTGTGATGACAGCGTCTGCATAACCATGCTTAATAGCCTTGTATGCCTCGCCTATTGCTGTTGCGCCTGTTGCGCAAGCTGTTGATACACACATATTCACGCCCTTTGCGCCAAATGCGATAGCAACATTTCCTGCGGCTATATTATATATCATCTTAGGTACAAAGAGAGGAGAAACTCGTCTTGCGCCCTTTTCTTCAAATATAGGATACTCCTCACAAAATGTTGTAAATCCGCCCACACCTGAGCCGAAATATACGCCGAGGCGTGTTTCGTCAACAGTACCGAGAATACCGCTGTCTTTAACTGCTTCTGTTGCGGCATATACGCCGTATTGAGAAAACAGATCCATTTTTCTCATCTGCGCTTTATCTACAACTGCGCCAAGATCAACATTTTTAAGCTCGCCTGCAAACTTGAACTTAGACTCGCTGACATCAAATTTTGTTATCTGATCTATACCATTTACGCCCTTAACGGCATTATCCCAATATTCCTGTACACTGTTGCCGATCGGTGTCAAAGCACCCATACCGGTTACGACAACTCTATTCATACTTTCCCTCCTAAATTACATAGCAAGTCCGCCGTCAATGCGGATTACCTCGCCGGTGATATATGAAGCCTCGTCCGAGCAGAGAAAAGCTATTACATTGGCAACCTCGTCAGGAGTGCCGCCTCTGCCCATAGGAATAGACTTTGTAAACTGTTCTTTAACGCTGTCGCTGAGTACGTTGGTCATATCTGTCATAATAAATCCGGGAGCTACTGCGTTTACGGTAACATTTCTTGAAGCAAGCTCTTTTGCAACCGTCTTTGTAATGCCTATTACACCTGCTTTAGACGCTGAGTAATTCACCTGTCCGGCATTGCCCATAAGTCCTGTAACAGACGAGATATTTACTATTCTGCCGCTGCGCTTCTTCATAAACTGGCGGCATGTATGCTTTATCATATTAAATGTACCCTTTAAGTTTACATTTATTACTGCGTCAAAATCTGCTTCGTCCATTTTAAGCAAGAGTTTATCTCTTGTAATGCCTGCATTGTTTACGAGAATATCAATACCGCCGAAATCTTCCATTATCTTTTCAACGCAAGCCTTCGACTGCTCAAAATCAGATACATCACAATAATACATTTCGGCACGTACACCGAAAGCCTCTATCTCTTTCTTTGCGTTATCGGCTTCTTCCTGACTGCCTATATATACGACAGCAATATCAATGCCCTTTGACGCAAGCTTTTTTGCTGTTGCCAAGCCGATTCCTCTTGAAGCACCGGTTATTACAGCAGTTTTCTTATCTGTACTCATTCTTTTCTCTCCTTCTCCTCTTTATTGCAGGCTTAAAGCCTCAAGTGTTTCTTTGTTTTCAACATTGAAAACGGTAACATCCGGGTTTATCTTCTTTATCAAGCCCGAAAGTGTTTTTCCTACGCCTACCTCTATAAATGTATCAACGCCTTCGGCAACAAGATTTTCTATTGTTTTCTGCCACTGAACGGGATTTATTACCTGCTTTGTTATAAGCTCTTTATAATCTGAGCTGTACGGCTGAGCCGTTACGTTACTATATACAGGTACGTCAGGCTCACCTAAAGTTACGCCTTTAAGATACTCTGAAAGTCCTATGGAGGCACTGTTCATAAACGGCGAATGAAAAGCTCCGCTTACTGCAAGCTTTACGGCTCTGCCCTTTTCAGCCTTAACAGCGTCTGCAAGCTTATCTGCATTTGCAACAGACGTTGCAACAACGGTTTGTGCAGGGCTGTTGTAGTTTACAGGGTAAGTATCTTCAAACTGCGCTGCTATCTCCTCTGCCTTCTGCGGTGTAAGCTTTAAAACAGCAACCATTGTACCTTCACGCTCGTGTGCTGAAATATCCATTAACTCGCCTCTTTTGCAAACGAGTCTGAATGCTTCTTCATAGCTTAAAATTCCGGAAAAGCCCAAAGCGGCAATTTCACCGAGAGAAAAGCCTGCAACATAGTCGGGCACGATACCCTTTTCTTTAACTGCCGCTGCTGCTGCAAGGTCTGCGGCAAATACACAAGGCTGAGTATTCACTGTGCGGTTGAGTACCTCCTGAGTACCCTCAAAGCACTGTGAAGATGTTCCCTCTCTTACAGAATCTGCCATATCAAAAACGGCTTTTGCAGCAGGTGAGCAGTCATAAAGCTCTTTGCCCATGCCCGTATACTGTGCGCCCTGTCCTGAAAAAACAAATGCTATTTTACCCATTTTCCAGCTCCTCCCAAAAGCTTTTCAGCCTCGTCGAATATCTCCGTAATAATTTCCTTTGCGGTCTGCTCTTTTGTTATCATACCTGAGATCTGACCTGCAAGCAGACAACCGTCTTTTGCGTCGCCCTCAACGGCAGCTTTTCTCAAAGCGCCGACTCCCAGCTCTGCAACCGATTCAGCAGTTGCGTCGGGAGCATATTCAGCCTTAGTAAAATTACGGGTGAAATTGTTCTTTATACTTCTGCAAGTGTTGCCCCCAAAACGTCTGCCGGTAGTAACCGTAGAGATATCGGAAGCTTTAAGAACTGCGTCTTTATAATTCTGATGAACGGAACATTCCTTTGCAACAAGAAATCTTGTACCGAGCTGTACACCGCAAGCGCCGAGCATAAAAGCGGCTGCAGCGCCTCTGCCGTCACCTATGCCGCCTGCTGCGATAACAGGAATATTTACGGCGTCTGCTACCTGCGGTACAATAGCCATTGTTGTAAGCTCACCGATATGTCCGCCGGACTCCTGACCTTCTGCAACAACTGCAACGGCTCCGCATTTTTCCATTTTCTTAGCCATAGCAACAGATGCGATAACAGGAATTACTTTTATACCTGCGTTCTGCCACATTTCCATAAATTTTGCGGGACTGCCTGCGCCGGTTGTAACTACTGCTACCTTTTCTTCTGCGACAACCTGCGCTACCTCTGCGGCATGCGGACTCTGCAACATAATGTTTACGCCAAAGGGCTTATCTGTATTTTCTTTCGCAATGCGAATTTGTTCACGAAGATAATCACTGCCTGCGTTCATTGCCGATATGATACCCAAGCCGCCGGCTTCAGATACTGCCGCTGCCAGTTTTCCGTCAGCGATCCATGCCATACCGCCCTGAAATATGGGGTATTCTATTCCGAGAATTTCGCAAATCGGAGAGTTGATCATTTTTTTATTTCCCCTTTTTTTATTATTTTGTATATTGAATAACAATCTAAGAAAGTAAACGAAGGTTTTTCGTTTATTTTCTTGGACTGCTGTTTACAATGCAGAAAAAACCCGAACTGCTCCGATACAATATACTGCACAGAGCAGTTCGATGATCTGATGAATTTTACTGCTATCAGCCGAGCTTTGCCTCAACAGCAGCTACCAAGTCTGCAACAGTTTTCATGCCTGTATCTGCTTCAAACTCGATATCGAATTCGTCCTCAATGCTCATAGCGATTTCTGTAACGTCGAGTGAATCAATGCCGAGATCTTCAAGACTCTTGTTGTCTGTGATCTCCTCAACATCTACGCTGATCTGCTCTGCGATAAGCTCTTTGATCTTTTCTGATACCATAATAATCTACTCCTTAATAATATGTTTTTTCTTTATCTGAACAGTATGATTGCCACACTGTCGAATACAAAATATGATTACCACTCAATGATAACTGCGCCGCTTGAAAGTCCGCCGCCGAATGCTGTGAAAAGAATTTTATCTCCTCTTTTCAGCAAGCCTTTTTTGTTCATCTCATCAAGCGCTATCGGAATGCTTGCGCCCGATACGTTGCCGTATCTCTCTATGTTTACATACCACTTTTCACGGTCGATTCCCGTTTTTGGCTGTGCGAAATCTATTATTCTCTTATTAGCCTGATGAGGTATTACAACATCAATATCATCTTTTGTAAGACCGGTCTTTTCAAAAAGCTCTGCAACGTCATGACTTATCGAATTGACGGCAAATTTAAAGGTTGCCTGTCCGTTCATAAACAAATAAGGGTGCTGAGGTTCGTTTTTATAGAAAGGCGAGCAGCCGTCTCTTGCAGGTATGTTGATAACATCATTACCGCCCTTTGTATGGATAACAGAATCATAATAGCCTTCTTCACAAGCTTCGAGTACAACAGCGGCTGCACCGTCACCGAAAATTACGCATGTGCTTCTGTCTGACCAATCGAGCAGCTTGCTCATTCTGTCTGTGCAGACTACCAAAGCTTTTTTTGCTCTGCCTCTCTCTAAAAATCCGGAAACTGTTTCAAGTGCAAACAAGAAGCCTGCGCAAGCAGCGCTTACGTCAAAAGCCATGCAATTTGCGCCAATTCTGCTCTGTATAAGGCATGCAGCAGACGGGCAAGCCGTATCGCTTGAAATAGTTGCTGTTACTATAAGATCAAGCTCCTCTGCCTTTACGCCGGAGTTCTCCAAGGCGTCGAGGGCAGCGTTTGCGCCCATATCCAGTGTAGTATCTGTTACGCTGATATGTCTTTCTTTTATTCCCACTCTTTTTGTTATCCATTCGTCGTTAGTTTCTACTATTTTTGCAAGATCGTCGTTTGTTACAATATTTTCGGGAACATAGCTGCCTGTTCCAAGTATCTTAAAATTCATCGCTCTAATCTCCTTAAAAACGCTAAGTTTTTTCCTCACATCTATTAGTGCCTTTTTCTGAGAAAAAGTTACAGCGTTTTTTTAAATTTTTTTTTCTGAAACACTATTTAAAGTATATACTATTTATCAAAATAACGCAAGTATAATCTTAGGAAAACACTGAATAAATCACGTCCTGCGAACTGAGTACCCACCTCGCTTGCCTTTTTTAGTCAAATTGCACTCAAATCACTTGAAATACGTCAGTATAGTCTCGCCTGCCGGCTCGGTCGGTGCTGTTGCCTACGGCAACGTCTGCCACCGGCAGACCGCACCCTGCGTGATTTTCGCACAATTTGCCTGAAAAAATTCTAAGCGATACGGGCACTCGATTTATTCAGTGTTTCCTTAGAAATGTTTACCTGCAAATTTACATCTTATTATATAAAAATTTTATAGATATTTTTTTAACAAACGATTTAGTAATTGTAAATACGGCAATTTTAATTGCAATACATACTCTTTGTTGATATAATATACTTACAGCAAAGCTGCGCTGACGTATTTGTTTCAACATTCTCAGCCAAAGTCAGACTGTTTCGATATCAAGCCTTTTGAAAAATGCCTGAGCGCAAGCTTTATAAATGCAGTATTGTTTAAACTTTTTTTGAAAGCCTGATGTGATATGAAAAAACTAAAAATAATAATTTGTACTGTTCTCTCTGCTTTTACTCTGCTGAGCAGTACAGCCTGCGATAAGAACACTTCTTCGCCTCAAAACGAGGTTATCACCTTTATTTTACCTGCCGAGCCTCTTTCTCTTGATCCCCAGATCGCTGACGACTACTCATCAAATATGCTGATCGTCAACATCTTTGAAGGCTTGGTGCGCAAGAGTACAGACAATACGATAATTCCCGGTATCGCTAAATCGTGGGATATTACCGACGAAGGTCTTACTTACACATTCCATTTATACGAAAATACAAAATGGAGCAGCGGCGCTCCCGTTACAGCCAATGATTTCAGATTCGGTATGCTGCGTGCATTGAATCCCGAAACACGAGCCGAAAACGTTTCCAACCTTTTTGTTATCAAGAATGCCGCCGCTTATTACAACGGCGAGTGTACAAGTGATGAATGCGGTATTACCGTTATTGATGACAATACGCTTGAAATTCGTCTTGAATACGAATCGAACGCACTTCTCTCAACGCTTACAGAATCTGTTTGTATGCCCTGCTGCGAGGAATTTTTCAACACCACCGGCGGCAAATACGGAAAAGACAGCGAGCTTATCATTACTAACGGACCTTTTCAAATAAGAGAGCTCTACGGTTGGGAGCATGACAAGTATATTTATATCAGACGCTCTGAAAACTATCATGCAGCCAATGAAGCTGTTCCTATGGGTGTTAATTTCAACATAGTGCAGCAAACAGTAACAGATCCCGTTGACGCTATCGTAAAAAACGAAACTGATATCAGCGAAATATACGGCTATCATCTGCCCAAAGCCAACGAAAATGATCTCAGCGTTACCGCAACCGCAAATACATTATGGGGAATCTGCTATAATACCGATATTCCCGCTTTCAAAAATGCCAAGCTGCGTGTATCGCTTTTAGGCTCTTTGAGCAGAGGTACTCTTTTGAGCAGCGCACCCGATACTTACGTAAAGGCTAACCTGCTTATCGGTGATAACGTAATGTTTGCAGGAAAGAATTACAGAGATTCTGTCGGAGAGATCAGACTCGAACAAGAGGACATAGCCGAAATTATGTTTAAAAAAGCCGCCGAGGAGCTCTCAGACAAGGGTATTGAATTAAAAAGCTCTTATACTATCATTTGTCCTGACGACGACGCTACATCTGTTATGGTAACATCTATTATCGAAGCATTCAACAAGACATCTTCGTGTTATTTCAATAAACAGCCGTTGCCGAGAAACGAGCTTATACAGCGCATTAACGACCGTGACTACGAAATAGCAATTGCCCCGCTGAACTCCTCTGCTGACTCTCCTATGGAGTTTTTGTCACGGTTTACTTCTGATTCGTCGGATAACTATATAGGCTTAAATTATCCCGCGTACAACGAGTTTATTCAAAATGCTCTACTCTCGACAGGCTCAGGCTCTATAAGCTTTTTAGGGCAGGCTGAAAGCTATCTGATAAACTACGGATATCTATATCCTTTATACTACGAAAAGAGATATTTCGCATTTAAAAACAATATAAGCGGTGCAATTTTCAGCGACGACGGCGAGTCGGTAGACTTTACTAAGGCGGTTAAAATTACGGGGGAATGAACATGAAAATAATTGATATTTCAAGAGAAATATTTACCTCTCCATGCTATGCGGACGATCCGCAGCCGCATTACAGGTGGCACAAAAGCATTTATGCAGGTGATGATTATAATCTTTCTGTATTAAGTATGACGCCGCACGCAGGCACGCACATAGACGCACCGCTACACTTTATCAAACACGGAAAATGCGTTGAAGAATGTACGCTTGAAAAGTGTTTCGGCTCTTGTACGGTCATCACGATAAGCGGAGTTCTTACAGGTGAAGATATGGATAGGCTTCTGCCCCACTGTGCAAAAAGACTTCTCATTCACGGTAATGGTGACGCAGTTCTTGAACTAAGCGCTGCAAGAGTTATAACGGAGAATAATCTTTTGCTTATCGGAACAGACGCTTTGTCGATATCATTCGACAAGCAGGAAGAAGCAGTACACCGTGAGTTATTGTCTAACGGTACTGTAATACTTGAAAATCTGTGCCTTGACAATGTACCTGACGGAAACTATATCTTAAGCGCTTTGCCGCTGAAAATGTCCGGTGTGGAAGCGTCGCCTGTAAGGGCGGTGCTTATGACAAAGTAAAAAGGAGGTCACAAAATTGAATAAATATTCTGTATGTATTTTTGATCTGGACGGTACTCTTATCAACAGTCTTGACGACCTTGCAGACAGTTGCAATGCCGCCCTTGAAAACAACGGTCTGCCTATACACCCTGTAAATGAATACAGATCTCTTGTCGGCAGCGGTATAAAAAATCTTATCAAAAGAAGCTTAGGCGAAAAGAAAAGCGACGAAAAGCTTGTTGAAGCTGTATTCAGCGACTTTAACAGAATATACGGCGAAAACTGCCTGAATAAAACAAAGCCGTATGACGGTATATGCGAAATGACTGCCGCACTCAAAAGCCGTGGTATAAAGCTATGTGTACTCTCCAACAAATCTGATAATTTTACTCATCGTATTACTGACGCCCTGTTTGCTAAAAATACATTTGATATAGTATGGGGCAAGCGTGAGCAATACCCGATAAAGCCCGCCCCCGACGCCTTGCTTGCAATACTCAAGCAAGCAGAGATAAGCAAAGACAATTGTTTATACATAGGCGACAGCGATGTTGACGTTATCACCGCCAAAAACGCTCAAACTGCATTTTGCGGAGTAAGCTGGGGATTTCGTGGTGTTGAAGAATTAAAAAACGCCGGCGCTGTAAGTATAGCTTATCAGCCTGATGATATAATAAAAGAAGTGATAAAAGATGAACAATAAAATTAACTATCAAAAAGAGCTTGAAAAAATTCTCTTACAAAACAAAGACAAAGTACCTACACTTTTTCTGCATAGCTGCTGTGCGCCTTGCAGCAGCTATGTTATAGAGTATTTATCGAACTATTTTTACATCACGGTATTCTACTACAATCCGAACATATCCCCTGAGGAGGAATACCGTTTCAGAAGCAGCGAACAAAAAAGACTTATTTCTTCTATGGGTACAAAATACCCTGTATTATTTACTGAGGAGGAATACGACAGCCGGCAGTTTTTCTCTGCGGTAAAAGGTCTTGAAAAAGAACCCGAAGGCGGTAAACGCTGCGAAAAATGCTTTGAACTGCGTTTGCAAAGAACGGCACAAAAAGCTTTAGAAGGACATTTTGACTACTTCACAACTACTCTGACAATAAGTCCTTTAAAAAATGCGCAGCTTTTGAATACTATCGGATTATCGCTTGCGAAGGAATACGGTATAAACTGGCTGCCGTGTGACTTCAAGAAAAAAGGCGGTTACAAGCGGTCTATCGAGCTTTCAAAGGAGTACGGCTTATACAGACAAAATTACTGCGGATGTATTTTTTCTAAGGGACATCTCTAAAAACCTGCCGTCGTTCAGATGTGCCGTAGATTCAGTCGGCAGAAATCGGAAAGCCGCCCCTTAAGTCCATAAACAAAAAGATGTCTGCTCGAAAACAGACATCTTTATTTTTTCATCAGTTATTATTTGCCCAAAAGTGCTCTTACTTCACGAGCAACACCAGGTGCTGTGAGTCCGAAAATTTCAAGCAGCTCTTTTGCCGGTCCGGAGTAGCCGTATCTGTCATATACACCGCATTTCTTCACGGTGACAGGACATTTCTCTGCAACTACCGAAGCAACCGCGTCACCAAGACCGCCTATTACATTATGCTCCTCAAAGGTAATGATCCTGCCGGTTTCCTTTGCAGCCTTTACTATGATATCTTCATCAATAGGCTTGATCGTATGAATGTTTATTACTCTTGCGTCAATGCCTTCTTCTGCAAGCTGCTCAGCGGCAATTACAGCTTCTCTTACAACAAGACCTGTTGCAATTATAGTTACGTCTTTACCGTCACGAAGCGTTACGCCCTTGCCAAGCTCGAATTTGTAATCGTCATTATTATTAACGCTCTCGATTGCAAGTCTGCCAAGACGCAGATATACAGGACCGTCAATTTTGAGAACTGCTTCAACAGCGCCTAACATCTCGTAGTGGTCTGCCGGATTGATTACCGTCATATTCGGAATAGCTCTCATAATAGCAATATCTTCAAGACACTGGTGTGTTGCACCGTCTTCACCTGTTGAGATACCTGCATGAGATCCTGCAATTTTTACGTTGAGTTTCGGATATGCTACCGAGTTTCTGATCTGCTCAAAAGCTCTGCCTGTTGCAAACATTGCAAAAGACGCTGCGAAAGGAATCTTTCCGCAAGCAGCCAAGCCTGCTGCAACGCCGATCATATTACCTTCTGCAATACCGCAGTCGAAGAAACGCTCCGGATAAGCTTTCTGAAAAATCGAAGTTTTTGTTGCAGCAGCTAAGTCTGCGTCAAGCACTACGATATCTTTATTTGTCTTTGCGAGCTCGCAGAGTGCTTCACCGAAGCTTTCTCTGGTTGCCTTTACTAC
Source organism: Clostridia bacterium (assembly GCA_017402845.1). Lineage (GTDB taxonomy): Bacteria > Bacillota > Clostridia > Oscillospirales > Acutalibacteraceae > RUG592. The sequence continues at coordinate 2,581 of JAFPLH010000039.1, read as the reverse complement.
CTTTTCTGCCATCAGAGAACACCTCCCAAACTTTCAAGCTGTGCAAGCAATTCTTTTCTGCCTGCTTCATACTGTTCGGCATTCGGTGCGGCACCGTGCCAGTTTACTTTATTTTCCATGTATGAAACGCCCTTGCCCTTTACGGTTTTTGCGATTATTGCACACGGCTTGCCTGATGCAGAAGAAAGAACACCGTTTACAGCAGCTTCTATGCTGTCGAAATCGTGTCCGTCCATTTTGAACACTTCAAAGCCGAAAGCCTCAAGCTTTTTATCAAGCGGCTCAATACCGCCGACTTCTTCTACTGTACCGTCGATCTGCAAACCGTTGCAGTCGATAATAGCGCAAAGGTTATCAAGCTTTTTGTGCGCGGCAAACATAAGAGCCTCCCAAACCTGACCTTCTTCACATTCGCCGTCACCGAGCAGGGTAAATACTCTGTAATCCTTGTTATCCATTTTGCCGGCAAGAGCCATACCGCAGGCAGCGGAAATTCCCTGACCAAGCGAACCGGAGCTCATATCAATACCGGGAGTACTTTTCATATCAGGGTGTCCCTGAAGCATTGCGCCAACCTTACGCAGCTTAGGAAGCTCCTCTAAGGAGAAGAACCCTTTAAGAGCCAGAACGGCATAAAGTGACGGACAGCAATGACCTTTTGAAAGTACAAATCTGTCTCTGTTTTCCATTTGCGGATCGGCAGGATCTACATTAAGCACCTTATAATAAAGATAGGTATATATATCTGCTGCCGACAAAGATCCGCCCGGGTGACCGGACTTAGCATTAAAAATGCCCTCTAAAGCGTATATTCTTGCTTTACACGCAAGAATTTTCAGCTCCTGCTTTTCGTTTGAGTTCATATTATACATCTCCTAACCGAAAAAATGGGAATGACACTCGTTGATTTTTATTTTATCCTGTTCAATTTTATCATAATATATCATTTTTTACAAGTTTATTTTGAATAATGAGATTTAAAAACTTACGAAAGTGTAAACAAAGTTTTTGTGTAATTTGCAGATTATTTTTGAAATCCTGCTTTCATATTGCATTATCGGAAATTTCCCTAACTATTATACCCGAAAAAGCAATAATACAAAAGGGCAACGAACGATATATCCGCCATTGCCCGAAAATTTCAAAAACTATTTTTTATTTTTTGTGGTACTCTCAGTCTTTCTGCACTGAAAGTATGAATATACTATCGGCAGTATAAGAGAGAAAACCACAAGCTCGGCAACGGCTATACAATTAGGGATATTGTTTGATACGACCAAAGACCACGCCGCCAGACACACGCCCAGCATACCCGACATCATACCGAGATACATTGACAGTCTGTTTGATCTTACTGCCGCTTCTTTATTGCCGCTCAGCCATTTAAGCTTTATTCCGCACACAGTATCAGCCGATACATTGTTATATACGCTTGTCACAAAAATTGCTATTGCGCTGAACATTACCACAATGATCGTCGGCAGAATAACGCTGATATTCTGTATCTCATTGAGTGCAATGCCCGTCATTACCCAACTGATAATAGCAAAGCTCCATGTAAACAGCATACCTACATTATCGCTGTGCTGTGTTTTGCCCTGCAATATTTCGTCTATAACATCTGTCGGTTCGTCGTTGCTTTCGGTGCTCTGCTCTGTCTGTACCGATTTTTTTCTGTTAAGAACCTCTTTTATAAACAAAGCTCCCGAAATAAGCCACGGCACGCACACAAACAACAGATAAAACCAACGGCTGCCGTATTTATAAGCGCCGCCGTCTGCACCGTATAATACGATAACTTCATTCTGCATAAAAACCGCTATTACCACAACATTCAAAAACGCATTTATTGATGATAGAGTAAACATGAGTTTCCTCAACCGTATCACCTTCTTTTCTATATCCTTTATCTTCTAATTATAGCGAAAGTTTCACGTTTTGTCAAATAAAAAAGGGAATGCACACGCACAACCTTTTTTTATAAGCATTATTCCCTATGCAACACTAATTTGCAACTACGAATTATGCAGACAACTATCATACCTCTGCTTTTTTGTCGGTTTCGCTTGCCTGAGTATTTTCTTTCGTTTCATCTTCTTTAACAGACTGAGCTGCTTGAATTGTTTATTATGCGAAACAATAATTATTTGCTTTATTACTACTATGCAAAATAAAACTCGCTTTTAGTCAAAAATTCTTTTTAATTTTATTTTTAAAAAAAGTATTGACAAATAAATATAAAAGTGATATTATATATATCGTTGAGTGAACAGTTCGACAAAGATATGCGAGTGTGCTGGAACTGGCAGACAGGCACGTTTGAGGGGCGTGTGTTGCATGACGTACGGGTTCAAGTCCCGTCACTCGCACCAAGTAATTCAGTGCTCATAACAGTTTTGTTATGAGCACTTTTTTAATATTCTTATGGAGATAATACCTATGATGTATCCATATCTCACACTTGATGATGAAACAGAGAGCGTTCACTCAGAAATGCTTAATGGGCACCTCTATAAACCTCACGCCGTCATATTGCACAAAAAATCTTGACATACGTCAGTATGAGTCTCGCCTGCCGGCT